>NZ_JBVVAK010000119.1:0-24318 GCF_055792825.1 Microvirga sp. GN3 | reverse complement strand
AGGACATCCTCGATCATTGCTGTGACGCGTGGAACAGGCTCACCGAGCAGCCCTGGACGATTATGTCCATCGGCTTGCGCGACTGGGCACACGGGTTCTGATCACCAGGACGTGGTATAAGCGCGGCTTTGTAAAGGTCCGCTCACCGCGCACTCTCGGACCTTTGGCCGGCTAGCTGGAAGGGATAGCTTAGCTGCCGGTTCTGCAGGTTGTCGGTTTACCCGCTCGGGTCAGCGTTGCGCCCTTCCCTTTGATCCAGAAATCGACGTCACCCTGCGTATACCGACCTCCATCCGCCGAGATGGCTTGCGGGAGCGTCGTCTCGGTGGAGGATCCGGCATAGGCCAGCTTCACTGATCCCATCGAGCTGCTCGGGCGAGAGAACGTGGCCTGAAGCTTTGCACCATCCACACAGGTGTAGTGAACCGTTTGAGGATCTTGGGCGGCCGCTCCGGCAGCGCCTGTCGAAAACAGCGCGATTCATATCGCCTTACTCAGGACAGGAGCTGCGCGGTTCACGAGATAATCCTTATTTTCCAGCCGCCTTCCGCAGGACCGCATTAATGCGGTCCTGCCATCCCGGACCGTCTTGCTGAAAGTGCTCAAGCACATCCTGGTCGATCCGAAGGGTGACGGTCTCCTTCACACCCGGGATGGACGGAGCCTTGGGAGGCTCCTCGATTGGTTTGATTGTCGCCTTCTTGAAAGCAGCCTCAGCAGCCTTGAAGGGATCGCTTGGACGGCGCCCTCCCGGTGATCTCGACATGTCCGCCTCTCCGTTTGATGCCTCTCATCCAAGGTTTTCTATCTGCTGCTAGTGTCGGGCAGCCGCCTGGTCATAGCCTCAATGATCATGGCAGTTCTGATCCGGACTAGGAAGTTCCCTATCGATTCGAAATGTCCGCTTAGGCCGCAGTCACCCTACCTTACCGCCCACTGCCCTAAAACTGTTAGCCATACGGTGTGGCACTCCCGCGAAGATGACAGTTGGCTTTCATCCCTCACCTATGCCAGCATCCTCTCGCTCGAACCTTAATCTAGGGTGCTAGAATTTTCATGAGATTGGTCGCGTCGCTTGTGTCACTTTCAACGCTTCTGATGCCCACCGTTGCTCTGTCGGACCAGGGCTTCGATGTGGTTGTTCTTGGCGCTTTGGGCGGCATTCAGGATGGCAATCTCAGCTCCTATCTCATCCGCCCACATGGAGACCGCAGCGCCATTGCATGTGATGCGGGCAGTCTGGTCAAGGGGTTGACGGTTGCTCAGGACAGGGGTGTCTTCAGGGATGTCAAAGTGCGTGAGGGTTCAACCAACAGCGTCGTCGGGCACGTGCTGAAGAACGAGATTCAAGGCTACCCTGATCAGCCACGCTCATCTCGACCATATTCAGGGCTTGGTGACCGCTTCGCCCGATGACAGCAACAAGACCATCTATAACTTGCCGTCAGTCGGCTCCAGGTCGGGGAAAATCGGATGACGGGACTTCTCCCGCGCTATTGGTCATGGATGGCAAGGCGAACCGGCGAACCGCATCCGATCGGCCCGGCAGTCTAACATAGATTAACGGGACTGGATGGCGCGGGCTCGCGTGGGCCTGTGCGTGTGGCTCCAGCAACGGCTCGGGCATTGGCGGATCAGGGCCGATGTCGTTCCCCCAGAACATCGATATTACCGGGTGTGCGAGCTGAGGAAGGTCTCCTCAGGGTCAAAGGTGATCCTTAAGCGCAGTCCTTTGAACGTCGGTTTACCGCCTCATTGCAGAAGTCAGGTCTACTTCCGCGTCGTGCCAATTGCGGACCTTCGACAGAGACGCAAAAGTCATCCTGATTTCACTGCTGGCGGCGGCCCAGTAGCCGCCGATCGGCTGAGACACCGAGCCCTCCTCCGCGAGTTGCCCCAGCAAGAACGGATAGCGATCCAACTTGTAATTTGGTCAATGCTTCGCGGTTGTCCCCCGGCGGTTTCGGATCAGGATGACAGCGGCACTGACCGCCAACGCGACGAAGATGGTGAGCCCGATCCATTCGATCAGTTGCTCCACCCTTCCTGTTCCCGGCGGCACCGGTCCGGTGCTTTCGATCCCTGTTATGAAAGGCCGATTAGGTACAAGTGTCTCCGGCATCTGTGCTCCTCTGGCCTTGCTCCCTTCGCTCAGTCGGTCGGGACGGGCAATCCGGCCTTCTCTACTCATCCGCTTTTGCAGCTCCGCAATCTTGCGGACATAGGGAGCCCGGCGCTCGATGTGGCGCTGGCGAACCGTGTTCACGATCATTGCTCTGAGGTTGGGCTAGGCGGTCACCCGGAGCCGGGCCAGTTCGAACTCTTACTCGACATCAATGTTGGCCAGTGTCGTGAACAACATAGAGATGAGTTCAGCCACTCGATTATCGTTCGCAGCCTTGTCCATGGGCTTGGGCTCCTCCCTGTCAGGCTATTGAGGCTTGCCTGACAACCCCAATCGCGCCCGCACATGATGGGATCTTCGCTAGCCTGACCTGTTGCGGAGGTTGAGGGTCGGGGGTGGCCGTGCATCCGTGCCACCCCCATAGGCCGCTCCTCGATTGATGTGGCGTCTCGCTGCCTCTCTGGGCAGCTCTCTCCCTAAACCGCAGGCGCCGTCGCTGCCTGCCATGAATCTGATTTAACTTCTGGCCCTGACGGGCAACAGTCGGAACTTCCCCAGGGATTGTTCCGTAAGGGCACAGAAGGCACCTGCCGCAGGATCGGCGTGCTGAGCAGTTTAGACAGGATTGGTTCAGTGAATGACCCCACGGCTGCCTGCACCGCTGGCTGATGTGGCATCAATCCGCGCCTCGGGTGACAGGCACCGAAGGGTTACATCCAGCAGGCGGGCTAGCGTTGAGCCGAAAGCACTCTCGAAGGGAGTACGTAAAGATCCGTCGTAACCCTACCCACCCCTCAGCACTTGTTAATCCAAGTTCATGCCGGCATCTCTTAGGCCAAGAAGCAAGAACAACAGGAGGAAGCTATGCCCGATATATCCCACCAGATCTATCGCATGTACTCGCCGAGCCTCGACGCCATGATGAGAGAAGTTCTCCATACGCTAGGTGATATCGACTTTGCGGCCGAGGTCGAACTGGAAAACGTTGAGGTGAGCGCCCGCGATCCAAAGCTGAAAGAGCACATCAAGAGCCAAGTCAGAGCCGCTCATTGGGAGAGGCGCCAGCCGTATGTGGACCTGCTAGAAACGCTGCGGCGGCAACAGCACCGCCAGTCCTTCGCAGCCTGAAGGTGTCAACGCTGATCGGCTCGAAGGCTCGAACCTTGCAGAGAGGCTCCATCGTCACCGGCTTGGCGCTCAGAACGGCGGACGAGGCGGGAGTGCAAGCGCGGCCAACTCGTACCGATACCCTCTGTTTGGCGCAGACGTGGTCGCGAGCATCATTCACCAGTCAAACCGGAAGGAGGAACAATGATCGAGCTCCATGAAGAGCTGGGCTCCCTTATCAGAGCCTGCGAGGCCGCAGCCAAGACGCACATTGACTATGCGCGGCACGCCCATACCGAGTTCCAGCGCTCGTTCCATGAGCGGCGCGCGGCCGAGGCGCTCCAGAGGGCTCACAAGTATCGGCAGGAGCTCCTACAACTCTCCCATGACGGCTGAGGAGGCCACACGCACCGCGACCGTGCAGGCCTAGAGAAAACCGCCGAGCGAGTCAGCCAGGCGACCTGAGCTTCTCTGGTCCTGACAAGAACGCTCTCGGCTCACTGGCCGGGAGCGTGGACGTTTATGAGAGTCCAGAGATCAAACGTCAGGTTTTCGACACCTCATCCACCGGCTTGATCTGCCGCTGGTGGCCGGTTGAGCGGTTCTCAGATCCACACTTGCGCCGCAGCAGGGTTGCAGCTTCTAATGTCCCGGTCCTTTGCGGGTGTTCAGTGCAATCCAGTTTTATCCCGCTGACGCCCGGCCGGGGCTGGGCGTTGTGGTCTGATGTCTATAATGCTCACCCAGCGCAGGTTTCTTGCCATGATGCCCCTGTACTATCTCCACATTCGAAACGGAGACAAGCTTGAAGTGGATCCGGACGGCACAGAGCTGCCCGATCTCGATGCCGCCTTTGCGGAAGCTGTGAAAGTGGCTCGAGAGCTCGTGGACGAAGTGGATGACTTGGGGCGAGATGCGGTCATCGAGATTGCCGATGGATCTGGGGAAACAATCCTCACTGTACCATTCTCAGACGCAGTCCGGCCACATTAGAGATGCGGGTCGTGCCGTTTCCTATCACCTGTGTGGTCAGCCTTGCCGATCCTGCGATTTGGACTGCAAGCCGGCTGCAACCGCAATCTGCACCAGCTCGGGCAGGCTTTGAGCGCCCAACCGCTCCATGATGCGAGCCCGGTGCGCCTCAACTGTGCGCGGGCTGAGCCCAAGGTCTCGTGCAATCGTCTTGTTCGTGCCCCCGGCCAGCAGCCCGTCCAGCACCTCCCGCTCGCGCGGCGGCAGCGCCGCGATGAGCGCCTTCACGCGCTCGGTGGCCTGATCCTGCTCGGCCCTCTCGCGGATGGTCGCCTGGGCCGAAGCGAGCGCATCCAGCACCTGTTCAGGTTGATACGGCATGTCGAGAAAATCCACGGCTCCGGCCTTCATCGCCTGAACCCCAACCGCAACGTTCCGACCAGCCTCTCCGAGCACAATGACCGGCAGCCCGGCCCGGCGCGCCTTCAGTTCCCTCGGGATCGTCAGCCCGCCGGCTTCGGGGCTGCGCGTATCGAGCACCACGCAGCCTGGCACCAACACCGGCGCCACCGCGAGGAAAGACTGCGCCGAGGCAAAGGATTTCACTTCGTAGCCAGCGCCCTGGAGCAGAAGGCACAGGTCGCGACGTGAGGCCTCGTCGCCATCCACCACATAGACGATGGAGCCCTCGTGTTGGGTAATATCCTGGGCGATGCCGCCAACCCGCCGGATCCGTCCCTGCTCATCTCGGATCGGAAAGAACGTGTCACGGATCCAGCGCACGCCGCCGTCAGGCCGGATGATGTGGTACTCGTGCGTGCCCTCCTCCCCGCGTTGGACGCGCTCGAGGGTGGTGCTAGCCCGGTCACGGTCGTCGGGGTGAAGGGCCTTGGCCCAGTGATCCGGATCGCGTAAGGCGACCTCCACAGGCTCGCCCCAGATCGCCTCGTAAGCCGGGCTGATGTACTCCATCTCGTGGGTTTCGAGGTCCTGGATCCACAGCACCGTGGAGGAGTGCTCGGCAAACTGCCGGAAACGCTCCTCACTGTCTCGGAGCGCCGTCTCGGCCCGGGCCCGCAGGATCGAGGTCCAGGTACGCTCGGCCACTTCCTGAACCAGCGATACCTCGTCATCGCGCCAATGGCGCGGCTCGGTGTGATGAACATAGAAAGATGCGACCAGCCGACCGTCCCTGACCAAGGGCGCAATGATGGTTGAGCGCTTTCCCGCCCGGAGGAACTCGGCGGCGACGGGATCTTCCGCAGTGAGCGGATGCGCCAAGGCATCGTCGATGCACACGGTGCGACCCGCCCTCAACTCGCGGTCGATCAGGGGACCAAAGTCACTGATGCGGTGCTCGCCGGCAAAGCTTGGAGTCGTGGCATCGGTCCAATCGCGCTCAACCGCAAAGGACTCACCGCTCTCACTCAGTTCATAGTACCCGGCGCGGTTCGCCCTCAGGTGGCGCCCCAGCATCTCCGCGGCAGTGGCCATGACCTCGCGCGCCTCGGCCACCCTACGTAAGCGTGTGCTCAGATCGACCAGAAGCCGAAGCCGCTGCTCAGTGAGCACACGCTCTGTCGTCTCCTGCAAGATTATCAGAACACCACCAAGCTGGTCAGCCCCGTCCATGACAGGGCTGATTGAGCCAGTCCACCAAGTCTCCTCGGGGTAGTCTCTTCGCTGCACGATGTCTATGGGCACGTCTTGAACATAGGTCGTCTCGCCACGAAGGGCTCGCGTGACCATCGGCGAAGCGATTTCCCAGACTTCGGACCAAGCCTGCGGCAGAGGTTGCCCGAGTGCCTCCGGCCGTTTCCCGCGTAGCCGGAGGGCGGGATCATTGTAGAAGGTGATGAGGTCTGCCCCCCATGCGAGATAGGTCGCGAATGCAAAGTGGAGCATGTTGCCAAGCGTGACACGGAGCGCTTCCGGCCAAGTTTCGATGGGACCGAGCGGCGAGCCTGACCAGTCATACGCCTGGATTTCGGCCCCCATGGTGCTGCCCTTCAAAAATCGCATCGTGCGCAAGCCGCTGTCTCTCCGTCGTTTGCCATCGATCACAACCGATCAATCTTGGCTATAAGAGGTCTGGTACCTCGACCCAGGGTATCAGTCGCGCCAATCGGCCCTTCCGCTCCGTTCGAGAACGCCACACTGTCATGACGCAGGATCTCAACGAGCGGCTGGAGGGTATTTATCCGTCGTAGTGTGCCGACATGACAACGCGGATGCGCCCGAATAGATAAACCATACCGGCACTGTTACTTTTGCCCCTACGGGCCGGACCTTGGAGCGCCCCTGGAAGAGAGGGCGCTTTCTTTTGTAGAGACAGGATCCTCAGGAAACTTGTCTCGCAGATCACCAAGCCTCGCTGAGAGCTGGATCTCAGAGGTAAGCGCCAGTCCAAGTAGCCATTGCCGCCCTCTACCCATAACTGCTGTCGTTATCGTCAAACCGCAAAGGGCCACGCCGAACTGGCGTAGTAGCATGGCGAGCAGGCGTGCTTTTTCAGGCTGCGTGCGCACGAAGTGCTGCTCTGGGTTGGACGAAGACATCCAGGATCTCGCCGTCATGATCGACGGCTCGCCACAGGTACATGCGCGGCATAGGAGGGCACCACCTATTGTCAGAGCGTCGAACCTTTGCGTGACTTTTCCTGCTGCACCAGTTCCTGCAGGAGCTGGTGTGCCAGGGTCTCGTGCGCCACCCTGGGGGCAATCTCGGCGGACTTCCTGCCGTAGGTTGTTGTGACGGTCAGCATCTTGCGGTCGACCGTGTAGGTTCCGGAATAGGTCCTCCCGTCGACCTTGATGTGGATTGCATGGCCGGACATGGGAAAATGCCTCCTCACTGAAAGCTCAGCCACCACTTGGGCACGAGCATACCTCCGCAGGAGACAGGAGACCACAGCTCACGAAACTATACCGAGGCAGTTAGATCTAAAGCCTGATCAATGCGCAGCCGGCACAAACAAATGTCTGTATTGGGTCAAAATCAGTCCAAGAGCCGGGCCGCCTAAAGTTCCGCTTTGCTCCTGGTTCCAGACAATCCTGCCCCATTCGGATCTGGACATGGAGTTGGCATCGGGGTCTTCGTCGGGTGATCCCAAGACGCGATGCGTCATAGCCACTGCCTCAACCTCATTTGCTCCCGAGTGAAGCAAGCATCTCCAAAGTCGATGCGAGCAACATTCGCGCACCGGCGATACTGTGAGCGGGCTCAACATACTCGGCTTCATTATGGCTGAGGCCGTCCCGACAAGGCACGAAGATCATCGCAGCAGGTGCAATTCGGTTCACAAACAGTGCGTCGTGAAAAGCCCCCGAGAGCATGCGCTTGGTGGTAAGCGCCTGTCCCTCAGCCGCTCGGTCAAGACAGGCGAGCAACTCTTCCGGGAATGCGGCAGGAGGCATGTCGAAGAAGCGGCGGCTCTGTGCCTTACACCCAGTTGAGGCCGCGGCCTCAGCGCATGTCTTCACGATCAGAGCCTCCAATCGATTGAGGCTTTCGGTTTCGGGATGTCGTAGATCCACTGTGAAAGTGACAGAACCCGGAATGGCGTTCACGGATCCCGGCTCGACGGCAAACCGCCCAATCGTGAAGCGAGCCTCTTTGTCCTTTGGCATCACCGTGTCGAAGAGCGTCTTCAGAGCGGCGACCGCTGCCGCCATCGGATCGTGGCGGAAAGAAAGCGCCGTCGTGCCTGCATGGGACGCCCGTCCTGTGATGGTCACTTCAAGCCAGCGGGTACCCTGGATGCCGTAGACGATGCCGATCGGAATGTTCTCGCGCTCTAACGACGGGCCCTGCTCGATGTGCAGTTCGAGATAACCTGCGATGGGAAAACCAAGAGGACGCATCTGCACTTGTGGTAGCGCTTCGAGGGTCGCATGCAATTCCTCCGAGAAACTCTCGCCGTTACTCCCACGCAGATCACCCCACTCATTCGGAATCACCTTCAGGGAGAAGGCCATCGAGCCCATACAGCCGGGGGAGAAATGGCTCCCCTCCTCGTTCGTCCAAGCGACGAGTTCCAGTGGCGAGTCGGTCTCGATCCCGGCATCCTCCAGGCTTTCGAGCACCTCGAAGGCAGCGAGAGTGCCGAGCGCGCCATCGAAGCGTCCGCCTGTAGGCTGGCTGTCGAGATGACTGCCGATCAAGAACGGCGGCAGATCGCCTCGTTTCCCATCTCGCCGGACGAAGAGATTGGCGATTGGGTCCTGGAACACCTGAAAGCCTCGCGCGAGAGCCAGCTCCGCGAGAAGACGCCGCGCCTCGCGGTCTCTCACCGACAGAGCCTGCCGGTTCACGCCGCCTGCTGGGGTGGCGCCGATGGCGGCAAAATCGTCGAGGCGCTTCAGCAGCCTCTCGCCATTGACCTGCGCTTGCTGGGACATGGGTTTCTCCGCACACTTCAAAGATAGGGCGCGTCGTGAAAGGCGATCTCCAGGCTCTGAGCCTGCCCGAAGATTTGGCTAAGCTTGGTGCGCTCTGCCTCACCGAGCGTCGCACCAGCCTCGTCGAGCCGGTCCCTCAGCCACAGGGCTTGGGCGGCAAAATCCTCATGAGCATGGAGATCAACCCATTCCTTCAGAATCGGGTCGGTGATCGGACGGGAGGCGGCCTCTTTCGACCAGGTCCAATACATCGATTCCGCTGCGAACATGGCGGCCACGATATCGAGAAACGTGCCGTCGCGGGCGATCTCAAGCATGCCTGACCGGAATGCTGCTACCTCCGGCAGGCTGACGTTGAAGCTCGCAGGGTCAATGCCACGCGCCGCGAAGGTCTTCTCGAAATAGGCGATCTGCTGATTGGCGAGCGCATCGAGGACAGCAATGAGCCAGCGCTTGTGCTCGATCCGCTCGGCCTTGGCGACCGCATAGGCGAAGATGGAGATCGCCGTGTCAACGAAGGCTCCTTCATAGACGAGATAGCGCTCGAAGACCTCCGTCGACAACCTATCGTGCTTGATATCCTCGACGAAGCGATGCCCAATCATAGCGTCGAACACGGCGCGGTTTTCGCGGAGGATCTGTTGCGAGAGGGTTTCCGTCATGGTCTCATCCCTCCAGCGCTGGCTCGGCTGCGGCACGGAATGCACGCACGCGCTCCGGATCGACCGGGTTCCACCACACGCCTTCCTGCTTGAGGGACGAGGCAACGATCACACCGTTCGTGCGCTTGAGGATCTCCGCCACATTGTCTTTGTCGACACCGGATCCAACCAGAAGCGGCAGATGCGTGGCTGAACCAATCTCTTCGATCTCCGTGACGGTGGCCGTGTTGCCGGTGCGCTGTCCGGTAGCGATAACCACGTCGGCATCGAAGAAGGCAAGATCCCGCGTCAGTTCCTGGATCGACCGGTCGGCCACAATCGCGTGGCTGCCATGCTTCACGTGACTGTCGGCAAAGACCTTGATGTGCTCCGCCCGCAGCATGGAGCGATAGCGCAACGCCTCTCCGGCGCGTCCTTCTATAAATCCCTCATTCGCCACATAGGCATTGGCCCATTGGTTCACCCGGATGAACTTCGCGCCGCCCGCCATCGCGACGGCAAATGCAGGAATGGGCGCATTCGCCAGCACGCTGATGCCGAGCGGCACGCCCGTCGCGCGCGCGACCCTGTCGGTCACGACGGCCATGAAAGCCGAGGTTTCCGGTCCGATATCCTCCGGCTTCGAGAAGGGGATATCACCATGGTTTTCAACCATGAGCCCATGTATGCCTCCCTCGATCAGCGTCTCGGCATCCCTCATGCAGGCATCGTACACGCTCTCTATGGCAGCACCCTGATAGCGCGGTGATCCCGGAAACGCCGGGCAATGGATCATGCCGATGAGAACCTTGTCAGTACCGAATATTTCTCTTATGGCGCTTGCAGCCTTGCCAGAGATGTTCTTCATTTCTTATCCCTTTTTGGAAGTGAACCCATGGACGCTTACGTCATCGGCAATGTCGCCATCGACGAAACCCTCGCCGTCGGCGCCATGCCGAAACCAGGCGCTTCCATTCTCGGCACCGAGCAGTCCCGCGACCTCGGCGGCAAGGGTGCGAACCAGGCAGTTGTCATGGCGCGGTGCGGATTGCGCACGCATCTCGTGGCTGGCGTGGGCGGTGACCTGCGTGGCGATCTGGTGCGCCAGCAGCTTGCGGCGGAACCGGTGACCGAGCGTCTCGTTCCGATCACCGGCCGGTCGACAGACTTCTCCATCATTCTCACGACGCCCGATGGCGAGAACGCCATCATCACCACGACCGATTGCGCCCAGAACCTGGATGTCGCGCAGGCCGTCGCTGCCCTGGAAGACGCGCAGCCCGGCGATCTTACCGTGTTGCAGGGAAACTTGACGGACGCGGTCACGCGCAACGTTCTGGAAGCCGCCCGCTCGCGCAGGATGGTGACGGCTTTCAACCCCTCGCCCCTGCGGCCCTTCTTCGGCGATCTCTGGAGTCTCATCGATATCGCCTTTCTCAACGAGGGAGAGGCTGTTGCTCTCATGGCCGCTACCGGCGAGGAGGCGGCGCGCAAGCTGCTCGCCGCCGGTGTGAAGACGGTCGTGCTCACCTTAGGCCGCGACGGCGCGATGCTGGCGACCGAGGGCGGCATCATCCGCGTTCCGGCCGTTACCTGCCCGGTCGTCGATACCACCGGCGCGGGTGATACCTTCATGGCGACCGCGCTCGCATCGTCCGCTTTGCGCGGCACGGCTCTCGACCGAACGGCCATCGAGCATGCGAGCAGAGCAAGCGCCGTCACAGTGAGCCGCCCCGGAACTCAGTCGGCCTTTCCGACGGCCGAGGAGCTCGCGGCAATCCTCGACCTGTAGAGATGCATCTCACCGAGCCTCGGTGAGCCAACCGAGCAGGTTCTTCCAGAGGCGGCCATAGCCTTCCCACGCACAGAACGCCGGCGACAGCCAGTGCGGACCAATGTCCGACGTCCAGGCTGCCGTTCGTCCCTGCCCGTGGGTGCCGAGAACGAGCAGCGGGTGGCCACCCTGATCGTCAGGCAGGCGTGCCAGAACCTCGACGTCCGCACGGTCGCGCAGTTCGACCTCGTTGACGCCGAGCAGCAGCGGCCAGTCGCCCTCGAGGCCGGCCAGGACGGGATGATCCGGACGTACAATCGACGCCACGGCGCCTTCAGGCATTTCGACGCGGTCGTCGTAGGGAAGGCACGTGACCGGCAAAGTATCCTCCACCGGCGTGCGGCGCCAGCGAGCCTTGCCGTCGATGCCCTGGAACGAGAAGTAGCCCCCCGCCATGAGCAGGCCCCCGCCCTTTTCCACCCAGGCCTTGATCAGCTTCAGGCGGTTGGGAACCGTGCGCGAATGAAGCCACACGTCCGGGGGCAGCAACAGGGAGTTGGAGCCGATGTCCGACAGGATGATCGCGTCGTAGACGTCGAGCCCCACCATGTCATAGGGGAATTTTTCGACTGCATTGTGGGCGGTCATGTAGGTCAGCGCGAACTCGCTGCCCTCCAGGGCCTTCACCAGCGGCTCGGCACCGAGATGAAAAGTGACGCTGCCGAACTGGTCGAAGCCCTTGTAGTGGGTGGCGGAGCTGACCCAGCTTTCGCCGACGAGTAGAACTTTCTTTGTCATAGCATAACCATCGTCAAGTTGATCTGTTCGGGTAAGGACACTCAGGACGCACGGAAGACGCTGCGGGGATTGTCCTGCATCATCTGATTGAGAATGGCTTCGTTCAGCCCGTGCCGCCGCAGACGTGGCAGGAAGTGGCGGGGGATATAGGCATAGCCGTTGCCGCCATACCGGGTCAGCATCATCTTCAGGAAAACATCGTGCGACAGGAGGATCCGATCGGTGTATCCCGCCTCCACCAGTTTTACGATCGCACGCGCCGCCTCTTCATCGCTGGGGCATTGCACCTGCTGATCGGCATAGAAGAAATCCATGCCGATCATATCGTATTCGATGAAGGCGCCACGCGCGGCGAGCTCCTGCTGGTAGGGCTGATCGTCATGGGAGGGATTCATGTGGCACAACACCGTATGCCGCAGATCGCCACCCTCCTCGGCCACCACGTCGAGGACCCGGTGTCCGAGTCTGAACCAGCCGGGCAAGTGCACCATAAGGGGCAGGCCGGTGCGCACCTGGGCCTGCGCCGCGCCCCTCAGGGACTTCTCCTCCCCCGCCGTGAAGTCGGATGAAACACCGATCTCGCCGATCAGCCCGATCCTGACGTCGCTGCCGTCGGCCCCTTGCGTCGCCTCGCGAACGATCTCGTCGGCGATCTGCTCAGCGGTCATGGCGGCGACCTTTTCAGGGTGCGACGAACCAAGGTAGTACCCGGCGCCCATCACGATGTTAAGCCCCGTGGCCTCAGAGATGCGGCGGAGGGCGCGCGGATCGCGGCCAATGCCCTGGCAGGTCGGCTCGACGACGGTACGCCCGCCCTCCGCCGCAAAGGCCTTGAGCTCGGCGATGGCGAGAGGTTCGTCGTCGAGCGTGATGTTGTGCTTGTTAACGAAAGGATCCTGCCTCAACTCGCCGAGAATTTCGACGCATACGAAACTCTCGGCCAGATATTGCCGCTCCCGCGTCTTCGGCGCGTGCCACCAGCAGCGGCAGTCGTTGAGGATATGCTCGTGCATGAGGGTCATGCCGAGCTGATCGACCGGAACGGGTCCCGTGACGGTCATCACCTTGCCAGAGCGCACATGCGCGTCCGAGAGTTCCTGGCCCATCACTCACCTGGCCTTTCTGGTGGCGAAGCGGAAATTCGCCGAGAAGATGCGGGTGTTGAGCCAGATCGCCAGGAGAATGATCGCGCCGGTGACGATCTGCGTGAAGAACGGTGAGATGTGCATCAGGATGAGTCCATTGCCGATGACCGCGATGGTCATGGTGCCCAGCACCGTGCCGAGGATCGTACCGCGCCCGCCCATCAGGGAGGTGCCGCCGAGCACCACGGCCGCTACCACCTGCAGTTCGAAGCCGACCGCGGCGTTAGATGAGCCGGACCCGAGACGGGCAGCGATCAGCAATCCCGCGAGGGCCGAGGCGACGCCCGCGATCAGATAGACCGAGGCGACGATCCACTTCGCCGGCATGCCGACCCGGCGCGCTGCCTCCATGTTTGATCCGACGGCCACGACCTGGCGGCCGTATTTGGTCGTGGTGATCACCGCATAGCCGAGGAGCGCCACGCCAATGGCGATCAATGCTGGAACAGGAAAGCCGACGATCTCGCCGCGGCCAATGGTGAAGAAGCCCGGCACGTTGTTGATGGGAATCGAATAGCCCTGGGTGAGATAGAGCGCCAATCCGCGCAGGATCGACAGGCCTGCAAGCGTGACAATAAAGGCGGGAATCCCCTGATAGGCCACGAACCACCCTTGGACGAAGCCGATGAGGGCGCCGAGCGCGAGCATCGCTACGACGACCAGGGGCCAGGGAATGCCCATGCTGAGAACGATGGCTGCAACGGCGTTGACGAGTGCGACAAGTGAGCCGACGGACAGGTCAATGCCGCCTGTGACGATCACAAAGGTCATGGCCACGGCGACGATGAGGATCGGCGCGGCCTGACGCACGACATTGAGAATGTTGCCGACCGTCAAGAATGTATCGGTCGTGATAGCAAATAAGGCGCAGCAAGCCAGAAAGAAGAACGCGATGGAAAGGACCTGCGCGTGTTCGGCGAAGAAGTCGGCAACCGGCGAGCCCTTCTGCCGCTCCGTATAGGTGCTCATTGTCTGGTCTCCTCACCGACAATCAGTTTCACGAGATCTTCCAGATTGGTTCTGCCGATCTCCCTCTCCGCCACCTTAGTGCCCTCGTACATGACGGCGATCCTGTCGCAGACGCGGAACAGGTCCTGCAATCGGTGGGTGATCAGCACGACCGAGACGCCGCGCGCCTTCACCCGGTTGATCAGCGCGAGCACCGCCTCCACCTCGGCCACGGCGAGCGCGGACGTGGGCTCGTCCATGATCAGGACCTTTGGGTTGAACGAGGCTGCGCGGGCGATGGCAATAGCCTGCCTCTGCCCGCCGGAGAGCTTCTCCACCTTCGCGGTCAGGCGCGGAATACGGATCTCCAGCGAATCCAGCATATGCCGCGCCTCAATGAGCATCCGCGCCCGATCGAGGAAGGGACCCTTGGTGAGTTCGCGGCCCAGGAAGAGGTTCCCGACCACATCGATGTGATCGCACAAGCTGAGATCCTGGAACACCATGTCGATGTGACGAGCGCGCGCATCGGCGGGACCGGAGAAGCGCACGGTTTCCCCATCGACGGCGATTGTGCCCTCGTCCGGGATGTAGGTACCGGAGATGATCTTGGTCAGGGTCGATTTGCCGGCAGCGTTGTCGCCGACGAGTCCCAGGCACTCGCCCGGATAGAGATCAAGGTCGACGCCGCGGAGAGCCTGATGCGATCCGAACGTCTTGCGAATGCCCCGGAGCGAAACCCGCGGCGGAACTGTCCGGGATCCGGTAGGCCGAGGGAGCATAGGCCCCTCGGCTCCGGTGACAGCGTGCTGGTGCTGTCGCTCATTCGTCATTTGAACACGGCCCGGTAGGGTTCGACGTTTTGCTTGGTCACGATCGTGACAGGAACCGAGATGGTCGGCTCCACGGTGCCGCCACTTGAGAGCGTCTTCAACGCCGTGACGGCGGCCGCGCCCATACTGGCAGGGTCCTGCTGGATCACCGCCGCCACATAGCCCTTGTCGATCCCGGCAATGGCCTGCGCCGTGAGATCCCAGCCGAACACCTTGACACTTTCCTGCTTGCCTTGGCTTTCCACGGCCGCGATCGCGCCCATCAGAGCAGGCTCGCCGGTGGCGTAGATCGCTGTCATGTCAGGATTGCCGGTGATCAGGTTCTCGGCGGCTGTTAGGGCATTGTCCTGAATGTTCTGACCGTCGACAACGCCGGCCTTGGTGATGCCCGAGGCGCTGCTGACAGTCTTCTCGAAGCCCTCTTGGCGCACGTTTTGAATGAACGAGTTTAGAGCGCCAACGATTCCGACTTTCGCTTTACCGTTCATGTTCGTCGTCACGTAATCGAGGAAGAACTTACCCAGGTCGGCGCCTGCCTTCGCGTTATCAACGCCAATCTGCGCTTTTTGCGGCCCCTTCGGCAGGATCGCGTCGATGGCAACCACCGGAATGCCCGCTTGGGCTGCTTGATTGACGGCCGGCATGATGCCGTTGACGTCGATGGCGACCACAGCGAGACCATCCACCTTCTGCTGGATGTAGGTCTCGATGGCGCTGTTCTGCGCCGCGGGATCGTTGTTGGCATTGAAGATGACCAGATTGATGCCCGCGGCATCCGCCGCCTTCTTGGCACCCTCGTTCATCTGGTTGAAGAACAGCGCCTGCTGATTGATCTGCACGAGTGCAAAGGTCTTCTTCTGCTGAGCGTCGGCCTGCGAGGTGCCGAGAGCGAGGGCCGCGACGGCGGTGAGGCCCAGAGCGGCGAAAGTTCTGCGTTTCATGGTCATAGTCACATCCTCTGTCTGGTTTCCATCGCGAGTTATTGTTTCGACGGCGGCGCAACGGATTTCCGCACGACGATTTCGACCGGCAGGATCTCCTCAGTGGCGTGAGGCTCCCTCTCCTGCCAATTCGTTTCGAGAAGCAGTGACAAGGCGCGCTGTCCGAGCGCTCGGACAGGCTGGCGGATCGCCGTCAACGGCGGCGCGAACAGGTGCAGAGGGCCGACACCGTCGAAGCCGACCATGGAGACATCGTCAGGCACGCGAACCCCGTCGGCCTGGAACACCTCCATCAGCCCAACGGCGATTTCATCGGAAGTCGCAAAGATCGCAGTTGCCCGGCACTTCTCAGCGATGAAGCGCCGGGCGGCCTGCCGTCCGAAGCTGGCAGTGTAGTCACCTTTATAGGCCTCAATAGTGGTATCAGACCCAAAGGTCTTGCGCATGGCGCGCTCCAGCCCGCTGAAACGCCGACGGGTGCTGACCATCTCTTCCGGTCCACCGACGAAGAGAACATTCCTGTGACCATGCTCCGCGAGATGACCTCCGGCGAGATAGCCGCCCGCCTCGTTGTCGCCGAACAGTTTCGGAGCCTTCGCGCCGGGAACGTCCTCATCGACGACGACTACCCTGCCCGTCCTGTTGATCAGGTCTGCGAGGCGCCCGTCATCGGGATGGTTCGTCAGGAAGATGAGGCCATCAATGTAATTGCGTGTGATCGACTGAAGATACGCGATCTCACGTCCCGGCCTATTGAGCGTCGCATTCAATGCCACTGACAGCCCCCTCCGATCCGCCTCCTCTTCGACCGCCGCGACGAACATCGCGAAAAACGGATTAGCGATATCGGGAACCACCAGGCCAATCGTTTCCGACCGGCCGAGGCTCAACCGCCGTGCATGCGGGTTGGGTTGGTAATTCAGATCTCGGATCGCGTCTTGGATGCGTTTCTTTGTTTCAGCCGGCAGTTCAAGCGTCCCGTTCAGCATCCGGGACACAGTCGCAACCGACACGCCAGCCACACTAGCGACATCCTTCAGACTTGTGACCCGGCCATTGACCACACCAGCCTCGCGACTTTGTAAACCGGTTTACAAGCTGCGCGAAGCTGAAACCACTGTCAACCAAGCGCTTGGTGAAAAAAGCGGCACATTCTAGGAGTACTGCACCTTGATTGGTCGGAGTGGCAGCGCACCGTCCCCGATCCTGGCGCTTAGGGTGGCCCAACAATCTGCGGACGCGCAGCAGCGATTGATGGGCAGCCCACAATGCTAATCCCAGCACCGTAAGCGCACTCGCGATGTTTATACCAATCACAGTTGCCGCAGAGCGCTGCCTGTTAACCCACCCGGCACCTCTCGAACGGTTGGCCCGGAACTCGTAGCCTAGTGGACTGTCCAGTTGCGGTATGGCCCAGCCGGCCCGTTGCACTCGCAATGCCTTCGACGAGGAAACAGACTTTCTGGCAAGGCGGCTTAGTCGTGTCGAAGTAGAAGTTCCTCCGGTCCCTAGGACTGTTGCGCAATGACCGAGTATTCGATTTAAGTTATTGCGATCACGGTCGATTAACGGACCGACGGTATTTATTGCGACATTAACTACGCTGATCGATGGCACGAGTAGTTCACCCGTCTCACTCCCGATAACTAGTGAGGAGTTGGATCAGTCTTAAATCATCCGGTGTTTATATGTAATCCACTTCTAAAGAACACCCGATTATACCGCGCACTAGCAGAAATTGCAGACTATCTTCGGTCTGAGCGACGGTCGCAGCAGATACTTAAATCCGAACAAGAAATTTCCGCCCCCCCCGAATTAAACTGTAGATCTGGCACAGCATACTTCAGATATTCGAATTAGTATACTCAAGACGATACTTAGTTTACCTGCGACGATATCGACGATCTCAAATGCTTGACCTCTCAATCTAAGTTGGGCCAAGTTCCGCCCGAATTCCTTCATATTCAGACCACATCAAAGCCATGTTCAATAACAGACGTAACGAATTTATTCGGATTACAGATAGTGAAGGATGCCGTCACCACATCAAGGTCTCGAGCATTCAGTGGATGAGTGATCTTGATCCCTGCAGGGATGAGTCTTTGTTGACTGCAGCGGGCAGAACCGTGCGTCTCGTTTGCAGTCTAGATCAACTCGTGGATCTCGTTGAGCGGGTCACATCAACGGCGCATATGCGCAAAACACAAGACATATGCCGCTAGCATCACCAGCACCTCCAGTACATCAGGCAACAACAGCAGCCCCAGTCGCGTATTGCTGATCAGACAGGCGACCTAATGCAGATACTGATCAGTCTCCTGATGACCGAGGTGCAGTAGCCATGCGTCTTTCGGCATAGATCCCGCAGGTCTTAAGACATTATGCATCGGTGCACCATGCCCTGATTTCGTGCACGGTTGCATACTAGTTAGCGGTGCCCCGATCTTCATTTCGAAGAATCGAAGAATCGAAGAAATGTAGATCCAGCTATCAACAGGAGATGAGATCGAGAGAACAATACAGAAAAATGGACACCCCGACGCCACATCGAGGTGTCCCTGATTGATCTGCTCTGTACAGGCCTAGGAAACCTCTAGAGCAAGCCTCCACCGCAATCTAGCGTATGCCAGACGCTATGGGCAGCAACGAGACAATGCACGACTGTGTGACTTCATGCAAGTGTGTCGTCGTCGGCTGTTCATAGAACACGGCCGCACGCCTTCGGCAAAGAAAGTACTTTGGATACGACAACTTTGAAATCTCCGGCGCCACTTTGGCGTCCTCCTGGAAAGTCCCTCTCCTCACGCAATGTTCATTCCCGTTCAAAAGGTGCGTGCCGTCCGTCCGTTGTCGGCGGAGCCGTACCGCGGGAGATCATGTGCGAAAGCGGTCTCGAGAAAAAGGCCGCTCACTTCCTGCTAACTCACCCACAAGTCGCGGATCTGCGAGAACAGCCGAAGGCCATCGAATGGAATGATGCAGAAGGAAAGGTGCATCATCACACATTCGACTTCCTCGCTACTCTCAAGGACGGCCGAACAATAGCGGTCGCTGTCAAGCCAAAGGTTCAAGCCGAGCGTAAGCGCTTGGGTGAAACGCTAGAGCACATTGCAGCGCAGCTTCCCAAAACGTTCGCGGACGGTGTGCTTCTTATGACAGATGCAGATCTCCCTCGTGACGTTGCCCACAATGCAGCCCCTTTACACCATGCGCAACGTGCTCCTGAACCTTCACACGATGCGCTCGTGCAAGATCTTCTTGCATCCCCTGGAGAAGCAACCGTCGGGGAACTAGTCGCAGCAAGTGGTCTTAGAGGCGCAGGATTTCGCGCAGTTGTACGCTTGATTGCTGGTGGCACTATCAAAGTTATTGGGAATGCGCGCATTGGGTACGAGACCTCTGCCACGTGGGGCATATCTTCGAGTGTGGAGGCGGCGTGATGTTCCCCTCCCCCTTCGCTCCGCACTACCGCATAGGCCCCAATGATAGAATTACCTTGGATGGCATACCTTATCGGCTGCGCGGACAGGTTCATGAAGGCTATCTGCTCGCACGCATCAGCGATCCTGGCGTTATTGAGAGTTTCAGCCACGACGAATTGCGGTTTCTGACCGCAAAACCTGATTTCCGTTTTGAAAGGAACATATTCGATGCAGGTTTCCTGAAGGCTCAATTGCACTCTGGTGTCGATCGCATCGCAGACCTGCCTGTGAAGGAGCAGGACGAGGTGCTCTGGCGGTATACCTTCTGCAAAGCCTTTCTTAAAAAAGAGGAAGCAAAGACAGTATCTCGCTCCGACACCTCCATGGGAAAAGCTATCCTTGAGATCCAAAGCGATCTTGCTGTCGAAGAGGAGATTAAAGCGAGCAGGAGAAATCATGACGGACAATTGCTTCCGCCGAGGCCAGGCGATCATCTCCCTCCGGTGCGTCGGCCGCCAAGCCCTCGGACTTTGCGCACTTGGCTCAAACGCCTTGAAGGGGCTGGCTTTTGCGCAACCGCACTTCGCAAACGGTACCGTCTCTGCGGTGACAGGGTTACCGAGCGTCTCGGGATCGATGAGCGGATCCTTATGGCGGAGTTTGCCATCCGGTACGCCTCCGAGAACCGTCCAACGATCCGCAGCGTCCACGGGAGCCTCAAAGCAGAAGTCCACAGGCGAAATGTCGAACGTATGGAGGCTGGCCTTCCACAGCTGCGAGTGCCTTCCTACAAATGCTTTGCAAAGGAGGTTCATGCGCTACCAGAGTTCGACGTATATGCCGGACGTTATGGTTTGAAGGCAGCAACGGAACGGTTCGCCATGGTGGCGAATGGCCCCGATGTCGAGCGCCCCTTGCAACGCGTCGAAATCGATGAGTGGCGCGTCAACCTTATGACGCTCTGCAAGGACGCTGGTCTGCTGGACAAGCTGTCCGATGACCTGAAAACGGACATTGCAACTGTGCGGCCTTGGATCTGTGTGGCGATGGATGCCGCGTCCCGAGTGATCCTCGGCATGAAGCTGGACGTCACTCCAACTGCCAGCCTTGCTCTTGAAACCCTCGAGATGGTCGTCTTGCCAAAAAAGCCCTACGCTGACGCAGCGGGAGCGCTCTCACCCTGCGATTTCTATGGTAGCCCAGAAAGTGTTGTTCATGACCAAGCCGCGAGCTTTCTGTCTACCATTTTCCGACGGGCGATTATCGATCTTGGTGCTGATCCCGACGCACCTCCCGCCGGTCTTGCCTACTTGCGTGGTAGGATTGAGCGACTGTTCAGAACAGCGGGAACGCAGGCTCTAGCGCCGTTTACTGGCAGGACATTCGAATCTGTGGTTGCAAAGGGCGACTACGATCCACAGGGACGTGTAAGTCTGACGACAGACGAGCTCTGTCGAGTCCTGGTCCGATGGGTGATTGATATCTATCATAACTCTCCCCACGCCGGGCTCGGCGGAGAGACGCCAGCCAATGCGTGGAAGAGGCTTGTCGCAAAGTATGGGGT
Source organism: Microvirga sp. GN3 (assembly GCF_055792825.1). Taxonomy (NCBI): domain Bacteria; kingdom Pseudomonadati; phylum Pseudomonadota; class Alphaproteobacteria; order Hyphomicrobiales; family Methylobacteriaceae; genus Microvirga; species Microvirga sp. GN3. The sequence continues at coordinate 3,648 of NZ_JBVVAK010000119.1, read as the reverse complement.
TATTCCGCCACCGGATCGGCATGTCCGGAGGGCAATCTTTGGGGTTGATCTTTCACGTGTCCTGTCGTCGCGCGGCATACGGGTGCTTGGACTCCATTACACCTGCGCAGAACTTCAAGAGTATCGCCGGAAGTCTGGTGACTCGGACATTGATGTCCGGCTCGATCCGCTTGATCTCGGCCATATCTCGGTACGGTTAGGTGAGGCTGAACGGCTCGCTGTACCTTGTGTCCGACGCGGGTTCGACGACATCCCCGTTGACGTCTGGCTCTCCGCATCCGCTGACCTGCGGCGGCGGTTTGCGGCTGAAGCTCGCCTCAACGACGAGATCATTGCGGAAGCCATTCGAGATGCCTGGGAACTAGCCTCAGAAGCCGCTGCTCGTGCTGGCATCATATCGACGCGCCCGACCCGCGAGCAGTTGAACCGGGCAGAACAGACGCTCGGAATCGGATTTCCCGAAGCCGATCCGGCTGCTACTGCCACCTCCACAAAGCCACTTGGTTCCGACCTTACTGAACGCGCCATTCCGACCGGGATGAGTGTCCCCACCCCGGCCCCTACTCCGCCGAAGCGGATCCGCACCGTCCGGTTCGAGGACTAATCCATGAGCGAGATCAACTATAGCGATGCTGTTGCGCGATTGCGCGATACCCTACCTCAAAAGGAGCTCCGGACCGTAGAAATCATGGAGAGGGTAAAAGGACAGTATCTGAAAACCGAGTGGGACGACGAACTCCGCCGGAAATTCGACAGTCTTTTGCGTACGGTCGTTACATCCCATGTTCACAAGGGAGAGGTTCTGGACAATCAGCGGCGGGAGGCACGGGCGCTCGTTGTCGTGGGCGAGGCCGGGACTGGGAAGACAGAGTCACTCAACCGGCTCTTCCGCACACATCGGTCTCTAACAGGCTACGGCAAGATTGGCTCAGGCTGTCCGCTTGTGACTGTGAGCGTTCCAAGCCCCTGTACCCTCAAGACCCTTGGCATTCGCATTCTCAGCAAGCTTGGTTATCCGTTGGTGCGGGACCTCAAGGAGCACCTTATCTGGGCTCAGGTCCATGACCACCTGCAACTGACTGGAGTACTCATTCTACACCTTGACGAGATGCATAATCTTACAGACGGGGCAAACGTCGACGAAATCGATAAGATCCGGAAGACCCTAAAGGCACTCATGGCGTCACCCACGTGGCCTGTTGCACTCGTCATCTCCGGCTTGCCGGAAATCGTCCCTGAGCTCGAGGAAATTGATGAGATCCGTCGTCGTGAACGCTTCATCCGCGTTCCGCTCCTTGCCCTACCTGACACCTCGGAGATGATCAGGGACATTGTCGTCGGCCTTTCCAGATTGGCCGGCCTCCAAGCCGATGACGAGTTTGGCTTGGCCGTCGCTCCTCGGCTAGCGCATGCTGCACTTTACCGGCTCGGTATCATGGCTGAGTTGGTTCATGAAGCCATTGAAACCGCCGTGCTCCAGGAAGGGATTCTCACGCTCGAACACTTTGCAATTGCCTACACGGACCGGACCGGAGTTGGTTCGCTGATGAACCCATTTGTGGCGTCAAACTGGATTAACCTCGACTGTTCCAAAGTACTTGTCGAAGAGCCAACAGACGGACCTATCCTACGTCAGGATCCACGAAAGCGGACTACCAGCGGAAAGAGACGCAGCAGAAAGGGGAAGGAGAGCAAGTGATGCTTTACCCTTCCCTCCAGCTGCTTGCTGGCGAAACACCGGCGAGCTTCGTGTCCCGTTTAGCGATGCTCCACCGAAAGCGATGCGCCCGGTCTTTCAGTCTGGACATGGGCTTCCGGTTCCAGGCTGTCGTGGACGGAGATCCTGATGCCATTCAGTCCCTCGCCAGTCTCGTGGGACAGCCTGCCGAACGCCTTGTGGCCGCTGCAATCCATCGTGAAGCCGGAGCCTTCCATCTGAACGGGCAAGAGTTGGTGCGTTCATCGCTGCGCCGAGCCCGGGTCACGGTCTGTCCACGTTGCATAGCCGAGGACATCGCTTGCAATCCAGTGCCATGGATGGCTGGCGGTCGGACCAGTTGGCAATTAGCCTCGATTAAAACGTGTATCTACCATCACGTGCCGCTTGTGAAACTTGCCCACAACGGTTCCGACACGGTCGTCCACGATTTTGCCCGCTACATCGCGCCCACTCTCGCCGATATTCCGCGTCTCGCTCAGGAGTCAGTTGAATGTGCTCCAACGGCAACGGAAACCTATCTCCTGGGCCGTCTCGATGGTGTAAGCGGCCCTCGATGGCTGGATGCTATGCCATGGTATGCTGCGGCGCGCACCTGCGAAATGATTGGATCAATAGCAGAATTTGGGCCCAAAGCCCCAATCAGAAACTTCGGTGACACAGAATGGCGACGTGCGGGAGATGCGGGCTTCGCTATCGCTGCCGGCGGCTACCAGGGCATCCGCGCATTTTTAGAGGACATCCGAAGCATCTATCCCGTATCTCGATCAGACCCTTCTGGGCCTCAGGCTTGGTTTGGTCGGCTCCATGTCTGGCTTGCCGCAGCTAACACCGGGTCCGTATATGAACCGCTCCGCAGAATCATCATCGACATTGTGAAGGATAATGAACCTATTGGCCCTGAGGATGCGGTCTTCGGACGCCAGGTTATTGAACGTCGCCGCCTTCACTCCATCTGGACAGCGGCGCAAGAAACCGGGCTGGACCCCAGGCGCCTCAGGCGGATCCTTGCCGTAATGGGCATAATACCTGCCGACCACAGGAAATTGTCGGACGACCGGATCATATTTGAGGCGGACCGTGCCGAGGACGCTCTCTCCCGCGTCAAACGCGCGATGAACCACAAACAGGCGGCAAATTATCTCAATGCGGGGCGAACCCATGCATTTCTTCTGGCTAAGCACGGCTATATTCGCCCTTTCGCGCCTTCCGGTAAGGAGGCGTTGAAGGACCATGCTTACGATAAGGCCGATTTGGACTCGTTCCTGGCTACCCTCCTTGCTGACGCTGTGCCGCTCAACTCGTTCGAACATCCCATATACACGATTGCTCATGCCGCTAAACGCGCGAACTGCGGAGCAGTGGAGATCGTGCAGCTGATACTGAATAAGACGCTCAGCTGGGTTGGACGTGACACTAATGATTACGGGTACGCCTCTGTCCTTGTTAATCTCGATGAGATCAAACGATTAACCCAAGGTGATCGGGGAAGCGATTTAACTCGACGACAAGTGGAGACTCGTCTGCGGACGAGCACGCAAGTGATCGACGCGTTGATCAAGGCGGAAATTCTCTCGACGAGAAAGACTGTTAGTCCCCTCAATCGATGTCCTTACATTGCCGTTCCGGCCTCCGCACTAGATGCGTTTACTGCGGAATACATCTCAGTCCATGACATCGCGCGGACCCTCGGAGTTAATTTCAAATTGGTTAGGAAGCACCTGATGGAAATGGGAATTCAGCCTGCCTTTAGTCGAGACTTAGTGCCTCCACTGTTCTATCGTCGGCGCGACGTTCCCGCCGAACTCTAAAGCGCTTTTGATCTGGGCTTGAATCCCTTCGGGTGGTCTGTGCGTTGATTGGGATATGGCCCGGGAGGCGAGCCATGCCCCAGCCCTATTCTCCCGATTTGCGCGAACGTGTTCTTGACG
>NZ_JBVVAK010000118.1:0-24443 GCF_055792825.1 Microvirga sp. GN3 | reverse complement strand
AGGACATCCTCGATCATTGCTGTGACGCGTGGAACAGGCTCACCGAGCAGCCCTGGACGATTATGTCCATCGGCTTGCGCGACTGGGCACACGGGTTCTGATCACCAGGACGTGGTATAAGCGCTTCTTTCGCAAGCTGCTGAAGGGCTTGTGCGACGTGCCGAGGCTCATTGTGACCGATAAACTCGGATCCTATGGCGCCGCGAAACGAGAGATCCTGCCGGGCGTCGAGCATCGGCAGAGTCGATACCTGAACAATCGCTGAGAGGTCTCGCACCAACCCACCCGAAGGCGTGAGCGTCACATGAGGCGGTTCAAGTCCGTCTGGCATGCACAGCAGTTTCTCTCTATTCACGCTCCGATCCATGACCACTTCCACCGCCATCGCCTTTCCGCCAGCGGGTATCGGGCTGCCCGCGATCGTGCATTCGCTACCTGGCGTGATGCGACAGGGACTGCCCTCGCAGGTTAATCCGGCTTGGTCTGACGGCGCTGCCAGCAACAGCTGTGTCTACTCGGCAGCAAGTTGATGGAGTGGACGCTCCCTGCTCACCGGCATCAAAGTGCCAAAGGGTGGTCGTCATGAAGAGGGCCACAAGGAGAGGGAGCGTCCGCCATGCAGATTACCACAGTCGGCCTGGATCTGGCCAAACACATCTTCCAGGTGCACGCCGTTGATGCCGCCGGCCAAGTCGTGGCTCGCAAGAGGCTGCGCCGCACGGAGATGCTGTCGTTCTTTGCCAGTCTAAGCCCCTGCCTGATCGGCATGGAGGCGTGCGCGACCTCTCACCACTGGGCACGTGAGCTGACCAAACTGGGCCATACGGTCAAACTGATGCCGCCGGCTTACGTCAAAGCTTATGTCAAACGCGGGAAGACCGACGCGGCCGATGCCGAGGCGATCTGCGAGGCCGTGACCCGCCCGAGCATGCGCTTCGTGCCGGTCAAATCAGCCGAGCAGCAGAGTGTGCTCATGCTCCACCGCGTGCGGGCTCTGCTGATCCGCCAGCGCACCATGCTAGTCAATGCCCTACGCGGGCATTTGGCCGAGTTCGGCATCATCATCGCGCAAGGGATCAGTCGCATCCGCGAGTTGATCGCAATCCTTACGGATGAGAGTGACAAGGCCGTGCTGCCGCCGCTGGCTCGGCGGGCTCTGGCGCCTCTGGTGGACCAACTGATTGATCTGCAGCCGCGGATCCGAGCGCTTGAGGGCGAACTGCTAGCCTGGCACCGGCAGAGCCAGGAGAGCCAAAGGCTTGAGACGATCCCCGGCGTGGGCTTCATCACTGCTACGGCCCTCGCGGCGACCGTTCCCGATCCATCCCACTTCCGCTCCGGCCGGGAGTTTGCGGCTTGGCTGGGACTGACCCCGCGGCCGAACTCGTCAGGCGGCAAGGAGCGGTTGGGGCGGATCTCGAAGATGGGCGATGGCTACCTGCGAACGCTGCTGGTGGTCGGCGCGACAGCGGTGATCCGTTACGCCCGAACGAAGACAGCGGCGGACACAGCTTGGATCAACAGTCTGCTGACGAGGAAACCAGTTCGGCTGGTCTCGGTGGCTCTGGCTAACAAGACGGCGCGGATCGCCTGGGCGCTCCTGGCCAGAGGCGAGGTCTACCGACCTGCCGCGGTGGCTGCCGCTTGAGGGGGTGCGACGGATTGAAGTTCTCAGTTTGGGAAGGGTGACGATGACGTGATGCAAACCGGTCGAGCCGGGATCAGGCAAACCCGAGGTACTGTCAGAGCTTCAAGCTCGCCAAGTTGTGAGGGATCTGATCTGCGGACTTACATCAGGGCCCGCGGCCACACGAGCCGCACTCACAGGCCGTAGATATGACTGCCCCGACCACTTGCACTCACGTTCAACAAAACCCTTGCCGGCAGGGAGCGTCCAGATATGACAGTGCCTCATTCAACCTGCGCTAGGTTACACTTTAACCCAGAGCGGCCCTCCGCCAGTTTCACCTACAACCCCGAGCAGCGGCCCTTGAGCTTTTGAATTCTGCATAAACATCGTTCAGTCCGGCCGGTCGGCTTCCACCTCAGCGCATCAGGATTCAGCATCAGAGATGCACTCCTCGTGCGATCTCACTCATGAGACGGATGTCAGATCGAGCTTCGAAGGTTGACCTTCGTCGCTAATGGAACTGCCGCTCTCACGCCTTGCCTGGGCACATCTGATGAGAAGCAAAGCAGGTCCGAAAAGCAGAAGGTAGCAGAGTGCCCCAATCCGAAGCGTCGTATCGATGCCGAATTCGATGCTTGTCAGCACGGCGACGCTTGCCGCGAGCACTCCGGCTGCTCCATTGATACCCCAAAACCAAGGCGTTGGTTTCTTGTCGATCGCCGACACCAGTCGCATTCCAGTCGGAAAACCAAAGCCCATGAGGAAGCCGGCTGGCGAGAGAACCAGGACCGCCAGCCCGGCTCGGTGCAGGAGGCCCGCGCTCTCAAGCCGGAGCAGGATGCCGGGCAGCCAGAACGGCAGGAGAAGGAGGTATAGGCTGGTCAGAACCGACCAGCCGACCAGCCTCCCGCTGCTGTCGAGTGGAACACGCTCGGACACCAAGCTGCCGATGCCGGTCGACAGGATCAGGCTGAAGAGGACGACGCTGAGAGCATAGACTGGGTGGCCCAGAAAGACACTGATGCGCTGAAGCAGGCCAATCTCGGCCATCATGAAGCCGATGCCGATCAGGCCGAAATAAAATGTTCCGGCGCCGATCAGCGCGGATGGTCCCGTGCTCGCGGAGGACCGAAGCGGAACGATGATCGTCGCCGCGACGAGAATGGCCGAAATGAGGATCAACATGGCGAGCGTCAGGGTCGCGCTCAGATTGCCCCCATAGACGCCCACCCGCGAAGCCAGAGTAAAGACGTCCTGATCGAGGAGGCGACTGAGCCGCAACTGATTGAAGAAGAATGGGCGTGCGTCGGTCGGCGGGCTCAGGTCGAGGTAGGAGGCCTCGGTGGCCCGCGCGAGAGTGATGCGATCGGGCGCCGAGACGATACTCTCGAGCAGCGGCGAGGCGGCCGGTGCCTGCGGGCTCAGCAGGACAGAGAACGCGTAGGTGTCCGCAGCCTGCCGGAGCGCCGCCAGGGCCTGGTCCGACAGCGGTGAGCGCGACATGACCAGGGTCGCCACATGGTCTGACGCCGCCATGAAGAGGTGTCTCTTCGGGTCCGTCGCCCCGAGGGATTGGAGCATCGCAACCGCGAGGCTCACCATGCGGCCGGTCTCGTTGACCTCGCCGGGGGCGTACCAGCGGCTCACGGTGAAGACACCCGAAGGCGTCAGGCGCTCGAGGAAGACCCGCCAGGCCTCGACCGTGTAGAGACCGTTCTCCGACAGGGTGAAGGCGCCGGCGCCCGTGGCCGCCCAGGTGTCGATCAGGCTCATCTGGATGACATCGAAGGAGCGCTCGGCGCGGGCGAACCAGCTTCTCGCCTCATCGACTTCGAAGGAGACGCCGGGCTGCCGACCGATGGCGGTGTCGTTCGCGAAGCGCCGGGTCAGCAGGTCGATGAAGATCGGGTTGATCTCGACGCCAACCACTTCTGAGACACCGAACAAGCGCGCGGACAAGAGGTCCCGGCCGCCGCCAACGCCAATCACCGCCCCGGTCTGGAGGCCGGGAACCGCGTAGGCGAGGTTGGTGACGTCGTAGCGGAGGAAGGCCAGCTCGTTCAGATCGCCGGTGAAGCGATAGACCGCCGTCCCGGCACCACCGTCGATGTTCATCCAGCGCTGCTCGATCGGATCTGCGACATAGCGTGGGGACGGGCCCCAGAGCGCCGGCCGCGTCCTCTCGGGCGGGCCGACCGTGATGCGCGAGAACGAGTTCCATTTCTCGTAGGCGATCGTCGCCGGATGCTCGATCTGGTCCTTCACCACCGTCGGCCGGACGCCCTCGATCAGGCTGTTGGCGAGAGCGAGGATCGCAAGGCCCGCAAGCATGGTGCCGCGATACCGGAAAAGCCAACCGGCCACAGACCGGCCAGGCGACCCATCCCCGAGGCCCGCCCGCGCGAAGAACAGCCCCCCGGCGGCAATGAGGACCGCAATCCAGAGCACCGCCGAGGGACCACTGACCAAATTGAGCAGCACGAGGGCCCCGAGGCAGCCGAGAGCCGCGCCGAGCAGGTCAATCCCATAGACCACACCGACGGGGCAGGGACTGCGCGTCAAGGCCAGGCTGACGACGATGCCGGAGAAGAAGAATGGGAGAGATAGGGCAACGGCGAACTCAGCCCAGACGACGAGGGACATGACCGATGCGGGCAGGCTCGTGACAATGGTCAACTGCACCAGGAGCGCCAGGATTGTCGCGAGGGCGAAGCTGAGTGAGGCGGCGCTCAGGTGATAGGACAACTGCTCCGGGCGGTACTGCTCGGGGCGAAGGTAGACCCAGACCGCTCCGGCGGTGAGGCCGAACATCGCGATGCTGATGACGAAAAATGCGAGGTGATACCAGGATGTGACGGAGATGATCCGGGTCTCGACGATCTGCAGCATCAGGGTTGCTGCGGTGATCAGGCCAAGGCCTGTATAGAACGACAGTCGTTGCGCAATCTTCTGCAATCGTCGTCCCCGTATCTTGGCGGATCGATCGTCGAGTCCGCTCAACAGGCCTTCTTCCGGTAGACTAATAGCGTCTTAAACCTCTCTAATCGCTCCACCTCCCGCCTTTGCTCCCATTGCGCAATGGCATCCTTTGCACTGTGCTCCGCTCGATCGAACGCGAAGGAGTTCGGGTAAAAGAGAATGTGCCCCCCGGGACGCATTTTGTCGGTCAGCAGATTTACAAGCTCCAAGTCCGTCATGGCGCCATAGGTATCATTCTGCTCTCCCCGGAACTCGCAGAGGTGAAAAAGCGTAACCACATCAAAGCTCGACAACAGTTTTCCATTGAGCAGATAAATATCGCCGAAGACAGCCGTGTAGAAGCGCACGACATCGGGGCGGTTGATGGCAAGTGTCACGTACGCCTCGTACTCCTGAGGCGAAGCCGTGATGCCGAGAACAGTGTTTCGACGCTCTGGACGGGCGCATTCGATCCCTACATGGTGGTGTGCCCCTGTTCCAAAATGAAAGAGCGTCGCATCCCTGATCCGCTTCTCGTCCAGCCACTCGATCAGGTGCACGTCGCAGGTGCACTCGGCCTCATGGAGATCCCAAGATCCCTTCCAGAAATGCAGTGGGGCATGCGTGCTCATGCCGACCGCTCCTCCTGACCTTGGAGCAACGCTATTCGCCTCCTGAAGTTCAGCTAATGGGGAAGTTCAGCTAATGGGAGAGCATGAGGTTCTGTGGGCAGCTTGTGAGCGGACTCTCAAGGACGGCAGCGACCAAGCTCATTCAGCTGCTAATCCAATGAGAGCTCTGACTACGAGGAACAGTGTTGCCCCATAACTCCTTATGCTCTCCAGGAACATCATCTTCTCACGAGCAGGAGCTCTGCGTCTATCTGCTCTTGAGGCTGACGAAGAGGCTCTGACTTTTAATCAGAGGGTCCTGGGTTCGAGTCCCAGCGCGCTCACCAACAATATCAAAGGGTTACCGGCGTCTGCCCTTTGAGCCATTTTCTTCCAGGTAGCCAATAGGTAGCCAGACGTCAGGACGGAAGCGGTTTGCTCGGGTTCGAGCCAAGCCGAACTGGGGAGCCGAGCAACGGGCTGAGTCGTCTAAGGCCTACTCTCCACCAATTCCCGGCTCACCGGAATTGCCGTTGTGGAACAGTCCATGATGAGCCTAGGAAGGGCTGGTCTCGCGCCATGAACGGACCTTTACCTGGCATGCCTGAATTTCCCAATTTGACCGAGGCCGTATCAAAACTCAGACCGTCCTGATCTCGACGAACTATTTGTACAAGTTCATCCTCTTGTACCGGAGATTCCCCGGTGTATCGGGGATTACAGGAAATTAAATTGCTCCACGGAGCGGCCCGATCGCGTTTTGACACGGCCTCGACCCACTGCTGACTATCCGGTGACCCGGCATATGCGGGGAAGGCGCGGACTGTCAGTGGTGCTCAAACCTCCACTTTTACACACCAACTCCGTTGCAGGGCGTCCAGCCAACAGAACCATCGGTGAGGTCACTCCAACTCGGGCATTAGGGCGAGTCGTATAGATCGACGGGCATGTCCAAGCCCGTCAGCGACAAGCACCACCGCTTTTCACCTCAGATCATCGCTCATGTAGTCTGGTTGTACTTCCGTTTCCCACTGAGCTTGCGGCTGGTCGAGGAGATGCTGCTCGTGCGTGGTGTCGTCGTCTCCTACGAGACTGAGCTGGCATCAACTTACGCAGGCAGGAGCTATCTGGGGTATCACACTCAGCTCCAAGCCTTGAAATCACGTCGCCTGCTTCAGACCAAAAAAGCTCCTGAAACCAGCGATACCCGTTCAGTTGACGATGCCGAGCGTGGCATAATGGACGGTACAGACGGTGCCATCCTTGACCGCGTGCACTGCCTTCTCACTGCTCTGCCGATTAACCGTGGCTGGACGGGCCCATTGAGGAGGACATCATGGTGAAACATGGGACATCCGAGGGTCGCAAGAGGGGCAAGGGTTTCGATGAGGCGGTGATCCGCGAACTCGAGCGGACGGGAACCCCACCGTCCGCAATCACGGAACAGCGACTACCGGAGAAAATGCCAGCCTGGCCGAGTCGCATCCCCAAGCAACTCGGCCAGATTGTCCTCGTGCTGCAGGGTGGCGGTGCGCTCGGCGCCTACCAGGTTGGCGCCTATCAGGCCCTGCATGAAGCTGGGGTCGAGCCAGACTGGGTCATTGGTACCTCGATCGGCGCCATCAATGCCAGCCTGATCGCCGGCAACGCTCCGGAGAGCCGGATGGAGCGGCTCCGGGAGTTCTGGAGCCGTATGCAGCGCAGCCCCTGGATGGAACTCCTGGGAGAGTGGCCTCTGATGGGGCCTTGGGCGGCCAACCTGACAACGATGGCTCAGGGCATTCCGGCCTTCTTCCGGCCGAACCTGCCGGCTTTCCTCGGCCCGCACGTCCCGCTTGGATCGGAGGCCGCCAGCTATTACGACACGTCCCCTCTGGCTCGGACTCTCTCCGAGCTCGTCGATTTCGAGCAGATCAACGGGCGGGAGACGCGGCTCACGGTCGGGGCGGCGAACGTGCGTACGAGCGAGATGCGCTACTTCGACAGCCGCGACATGCATCTCGATGTCCGCCATGTGATGGCCTCTGGTGCTCTGCCCCCGGCCTTCGCGGCCGTGCGCATCGACGGGGACCTCTATTGGGATGGCGGCATCCTGTCGAACACGCCGGTGGAGGCGGTGTTCGACGACAAGCCGCGGCGCAACTCGATCGTCTTCGCGACCCATATCTGGAATCCGCAAGGGCCCGAGCCCGATACGATCTGGCAGGTCATGAGCCGACAGAAGGACATTCAGTACTCGAGCCGCACCAACAGTCATATTGCCCGGCAGAAGCAGATCCACCGTCTTCGGCATGTGATCGCCGAGCTCGTCCGTCGCCTGCCGGAAATGGAGCAGAAGACCCAGGCGGTGCGCGAATTAGCGGCTTATGGCTGCTTGACCCGGATGCACGTGGTCCGACTGCTGGCGCCGCCGCTCGATGGTGAGGATCACACGAAGGACATCGACTTCAGCCCGAGCGGCATCCGCGAACGCTGGGAGGCTGGCTACGCCGACACGAGCCGGGTTCTGGAGCTGGCACCTTGGTTCGGCGCGTTCGATCCGATGGAGGGCTTCATCCTGCACGAGGCACACTCCGGGGCGATGATGACGGCCGGCTGAGATACGGCAGTGAGAGGCGGCTCTGGTGCATGAACCTGTCAGGCCAGAGGATTAAGGAACTCTTGGCCGGATCGAAGGCGCAACAGATCGTGACACGCGAAGTTCATGAACCGGTGCCCTGGCCGTGCCGGATGTCATACCTCGCGATACAGGCTGACCACACAGATGTGCGTGTCCTGTACAGCTGTCGCCTCAATACTCGCCCTAAAGCAGAATTCCTCAAGTAGGGCCGGTATGACATTCGACTCAGCGGCAGCGCTTCTCAAGCTTTTTCGACAACAGAGACACCCGGAGAGTTGCCGGGTGTCTCGCCGTTGATTTCAGGCTCGGGTTAAGGCAACGAACCTTCCGAAAGACCCTGCGACCTCCCCAGTGCAGGAAGGCGCCCTGTGGCGAGCACGATCATGAGTGCAAGGAGGGTCGCGACCGCCCCCGTCCAACCCAGGTCAGCCGGCGTTCCAACATTGATCACCGCGCCGCCGACAACGGACCCGAGCGCCACGCCGAGATAAAGAGCCGAGGCGTTAAGCGATAGCGAAACGGGGGCGCTCGCAGGGTGGAGCGCCACAAGGCGGCTCGCCTGCGCCGGCAGCAGCATCCAGCCCACGATCCCCCACAGAACGGTCAGCACGATGAGGGCCGGCCCAGCAAGCGCAGGACTGAGGAGCTTGGCGGCCAGCGAGATGATCGTCAGGATCACGCTGATGCCGAGAATAGAGAAGATCCCGGTGGCACGCGCACCATACCGGTCCGCGGCTTGGCCGCCGATGAAATTGCCCAGAGCGGCGCCGCCACCCCAGGCAAGCAGCAGGCCCGGTATGACCACCGCCGGCAGCCCCGTTCCCTCAACGGCAAGGGGCGCGAGATACGTGAAGACGCTGAAGCCCCCGGTCATGACCAAGAGGGTCGTGGCCAGAATCGGCAGCATTCCGGGCTTCACAATCGTCATTGCACGCTCACGCAGCGGGATGCGTGTCCCCCGCAGATGAGCGGGAATCTTGAAAAGAAGAGCCACGGCTGCGACGGCACTCAGGGCCGCGATCGCCGCGAACGTGCCCCGCCAGCCCGTCAGTGTTGCCAGCAGCGCACCGATTGGAGCACCGAGCGCCACCGCCACCGTGGTGCCGCCCACCACCACGGAAATGGCGCGTGCGCGGCGTTCGGGCGGAGCGAGCGCAATGGCCGTGGCCTGTGCGGTCGCAGCATAGAGGCCCGCAGCGAGCGCCATGATCACACGAGCGAGGAGCAGCGTCAGGAACGAGGAGGTCAGGGCCGCAGCCAGGTTGCTGGCCGCGAAGAGAACCATCGTACCAGCCAGAACGCGGCGCCGGTCGACGTCACCCAGCAGTGTCGCAAGAACAGGGGCGCCGACAGCATAGGACAGGGAAAATGCGGTGACGAGGGTTCCACCCTGAGCGACAGAAATCCCTGCTTCTGCGGCGATGTCGGGCAGGATGCCTGCGATTACAAAGCCTTCCGTCCCAACGGTAAAGGTGCCGAGCGCGAGCCAAACCAGAGGTGAAATCACATGAATTCTCCATATTAAAAGATTATTGAAAAGCGGCAATTCCCAGTCCTGCTGGATCAGCTGACTGCGTCCGCCAAGCGCAACGAGGGCAGGACGAGGGATCTTCAGATTGCGGCTCAGCCTCACGGATGCGAAAGCGGGGCACAGCGGTTGCCAACCCGATGGCGATGCAGGTTCTGATCTGACCCCCGCCCATTCAACTCAGTCGCATGCCCGCTCTCCTGGCAGGATCCTAGTACTGGGCAGGCTCCCGGGAGTCGCGGCTGCCCTTTTCACTCCCCACATTGTACCGGGTGGCCGGCTTCGTCCTTGAAAGCTTGCCGGCCATCGCCCGGCGGGCCGCGTCGTAAGCATCCCACTCTGACTTTTGCTCAAGGGAGGGGATGGTGACCGTCTCGCCCTGGTCTAGACCTGCCAGTGCAGTGTCGACCAAGTCCTGCGCCGACATGACGATTTCCGCTGGGAGATTGTTCACTGGTAGCCCGGCAATGTCCCAGAACTCCGTCGCTGTGGCACCGGGCAGGACCGCCTGGATCCGCATGCCCTTGTCAGACAGTTCATGGTGAAGGGACTGGCTGAAGGCCAGGACGAAGGCCTTGGTGCCGCCGTAGACGCCGTTAAGCGTCTCCGGCGAGATGGCAACGATGGATGCGATGTTGATGATCGTGCCGCCACCGCGCGCCACAAAGGCCGGTGCGGCCGCGTATGTCAGTCGTGTCAGCGCCAGAACGTTCAGCCGGATCATCCGGTCCATCGCGTCGATATCGGAGGCAAGCAGGGGAGCCGCTCCACCAATGCCGGCATTGTTCACGAGCATCGAGATCGTTCTGTTCGTCCGCAGGATCGCCTCAACCCGAGCAAGATCCGCACTGTCGTTCAGGTCGGCGGGCAGGATCTCGATCGAACGGCCGGTCGCGGCGCGCAGGCGGGCCGCAAGCGCCTCGAGGCGGCTCTGGTTGCGCGCCACGAGGATCAGATCGTAGCCGCGCCGGGCCAGGCGATCGGCATAGATGGCGCCGATGCCGGACGAGGCGCCGGTGATCAGGGCGGTGCCCTGGGAGGTCGATGTGTTAATCTGTGTCTCCTCATTCTCAAGGTTCTAAAGACCGTGGATGCTCACGGCCGAGGTTGGCCATCAGTTGGAATTCAATGGCCGGCGCTCTGTCCGCCGCCGACGTGGAGGATCTCGCCGGTCACAAAGCCGGCCGTCTCGAGGTAGAGGACTGCCTCGACGATGTCGGAAACCTCGCCCATGTGCCCGACCGGGTGAAAAGCCCCGAAGGCTGCGTGGGTCTCAACCGGGTGCATCGACGACTTGATGATGCCGGGCGAGACGGCATTCACCCGGATACCGTGCTTGGCGTATTCGATAGCGAGTGACTTGGTTGCCGCGTTGAGGCCACCCTTCGTCAGCGACGCGAGCACGGAAGGTACGCCGTCGACCGCGTGGTCGACGAGGCTGATTGTGATCTGCACGATATGGCCACTGCCCTGCTTCTCCATTTCGGCCAGAGCAAGCTGGGTAATGTGGAAGAAGCCGGCGGTGTTGGTTCGCAGGACAGCGGTGAAGTCGGCCTCGGTATACTCGGTGAACGGCTTGGCGATGGAGATGCCGGCATTGTTGACGAGCGTGTCGATGCGCCCAAAGCGCGATACACCTTCGGCGATCGCCTGCTCCGCCGTCTTCCGGTCACCGATGTCGCCGGAGATGACGAGAACGTCGGGGTTGCTCGACGGCCTAACGGACCGCGCCGTTGCGATCACTCGGTAGTTGCGATCGAGATATCCGTTGACGAGAGCGGCGCCGATGCCTTTCGATGCATCTGTGATGATCGCTACTTTTCTGTCGATGCCCATGATGGGAACCCTTGGTTCTTGCTAATCGTGGTGCTGCTGTCCGTTGAGTTGGGTCATGCTGCATTGTTGGGGACATAATTAGTCTCGTCCGATGCGGGTGCGAATAGCCGCTAAACGAGAGACACTCTTTCGTTTCGTGGTTGAATGCGGAGAGGGGAGGGCGTTGGATTGCTGCTTTGACCGAGTGATGGCCGAAGGCGAAAGATCGGCTTCGGCCCAGCTTGCTTGGTTGCTCAATCCCTCAAGCGACGCATCGTTCGGAGCGGTCCTCTGGGTCCGCACGATGCGCAAGTATTTACCGACTGTGCCAACAGCCCTCTAAGGGCCCATCATTAATGCGGTCGATGAGCGAGTGACAGGCTCTCGCGTACTTACTCGGTGTCGCGGCTCGCAGTCGCGAAGTGACTGCGGAACCGCGGTAGAGCCAAGTCGAAAAATACGCGAACTTTTGGCACGGAGAGACGCCCGTTCGGCGAAATCAAGTGCACGGGCGTAGGCGGCGGCTCATGGTCCTTGAGAACAATCGCCAATGACCCTTCGCGCACCTGTTGTGGGACGTGATAAGAGAGCACGCGCGTCACGCCTCGGCCGCTGACAGCAGCGACTATGGCTCCCCGGATGCTGTTGACGATAAGCCGCGGTGTAAAATGCACCGTGCGGGGAGCAGATGATCCGTCCAGCGGGGGAAAGCTCCAGGAGTCGATCCCAAGATCTGCAAATGTGATGATCTGATGCTTGGCAAGGTCCGCCGGTTCTACAATGCGGGGATTCTGCGCAAGGTAGCGCGGCGACGCCGTAACGACCCGGCGCACCTCGCCGACACGGGTCGCCACCAAGCTCGAGTCGGCGAGGTGCCCGATGCGCAGGGCAACATCGATGCCCTCATCGATGAGATTTACAAACCGATCCAGCAGGTACAGACGCACCGACACCGCCAGGTACGCATCCAGGAAGGCGTCGAGGATCGGGCCCAACACAGTCTCACCGGCAAAGACCGGGGCGGTCACGGTCAGCGTGCCGCGCGGCGCCGAGCGCCCCCCGGCCGCCGTGATGTCGGCCTCCTCGAGATCGATGAGCACGCGCCGGCAGGCGGCCGCGTAGCGTTCCCCTGCTTCGCTGAGCTTGATCGATCGCGTCGTGCGGTGAAGGAGTTCGGCGCCGACATGCTTCTCCAGGAAGGCGATGGCGCGGCTGACAGCGGCCGGCGAGCGGCGAAGCTTGCGGCCGGCGCCGGCGAGGCTGCCCTCATCAAGCGCCGCGACGAAGACTTTCATGGCATCGAGGCGGTCCACGTCTTCGTCCTCCCCTTATTCTTCCGGCCGGAGGAGTAATGGCCGCCAAATCATAGCTATTCACTCGCGTTCCGGCAATTCCTGTCGTCCTCGCCGCTTCGCCCCGGGATGGGCTCTGCTCATCCCCATACAGGATCTGATTGGAAGAGAGTTGTCCTGGCTTTGCCTGTGCGTCCGCACGTGACGAGGCAGGGTCAAAGCTGTCCTGCCTCCTTGCAGAACGCCTGTACCAGAGGGCCATTCGCTCACAAGGTGAAAGAGTGTCTCCCGAAACCGGGCTATTCAGTCTCCCTCCGATTTCCCTCATCTTCTCGCCCATCAAAGCCATCGCATGAGGCCAATGGCTTTCTTAACGAAAGGAGAGACTGTAATGACTAAGCTCATCAAGACCCTTGCCGCAGCCGCTGCCGCTACCGTTCTCACCACGGGCGCCTTCGCTCAGAGTGCGAGAGAGATCCGTGGCCCCTCGCCATATGTCGCCATCGAGAACGAGCCCGCCCCCAAGCTGATCGTGGACGCCCCACTTCCCGAGGGGCTGGCCATCGGCGTCTACTGGGCCCAGTATCGGGTGGAAAACCTGCGCATCGTACCGGTGTTCGGGAAAGGCGCCGTCGGCGCATCGCCACGCATCGGGCATCTGCACGTTATCGTCGACGACCTGCCGTGGTGGTGGGCAGATGCGAGCGACAACAACACTGTCGATATAGCCAATTTTCCTCCGGGCCCGCACAAGGTGAAGATCCAGTTGGTCGACGCCGGCCACAACGTCATCCCGGGCCAGGAGGTGACTCACACGTTCACCATCCCGGACACTGCGGCCCCTCACATGCACTGAGGATCGCGAAGGCTCTGTACGACAGTCCGACCGACTCAAAACGAGCTTGGCGTGGAACCCGAACTCTCACGCCGACCCTATGACAGTGGGCTCGTAAGTCCATCTGATGATCATAGTGCAACAGGTCCACTATGGCAGCGCAACTGTAACGACGGGACAGACAACTCACGTTGATCGTCCCAAGATAAAAGGAGGTTTTCATGCAAACGAACGAAGTATCCGTTAGAACAGCGTCGGAAGCGGACGCGCTCGCACGGCTTGGCGTCGGCGCAGCGGCTGCCGCCATTCGCCATGGCGATGTCTCGTCAGAGTCATATACCGCTGCGCTCCTCCAGCGCGCCCGAACGCACTCCGATCTGAATGCCTTCATCACGATAGATGAAGCCGCTGTGCTGGCTGCGGCCAGAGACGCGGACAAGGCTCGCGCCGCTGGTTCCACTGCTCCCCTTCTGGGCGTTCCGTTGGCAGTCAAGGACAGCTATCTAACGCAGGGCCTCCGCACGACGCTTGGAGTGCGGAACCTGAAAGACTTCGTACCGAACGAGGATGCCGACGTCGTTGGCGCGATCAAGGATGCTGGTGGCATCGTCTTTGGCAAAAACAACCTCGTTGAGTTGTCCTATGGCTTGACCGGCAACAACAGCCCGTATGGTCAGGTGAAAAACCCACACAACCGTGATCATATCTCTGGAGGCTCCTCCAGCGGGTCTGGCGCATCTGTCGCGGCTCGGATCGTACCCGCGGCCTTAGGGGGCGATACCGTCGGTTCGATCCGAGTGCCCGCGTCACTCTGTGGTGTGGTTGGCTTCAAGCCGACGACGGGACGGTGGCCACGCAATGGGGTCGCTCCGATCTCCCATACCCTCGATACAACAGGCGTCCTTGCCCGCAACGTTGACGACTGCGCGCTGATCGATCAAATCGTCACGAAGGATGAAGCGACCGCGCCCTCCGATCGATCCGACCTGAAGGGCGTCAGGTTCGCCTATGCGCCCCGGCAATATCTTGATCTAGTCGAGCCTGACATCGAGACGCATTTCAAAGACACGGTCCGGCGCCTACGCGACGCTGGTGCCGAGGTCGTCGAGGTCGATCTCGGGGAAGGCTTTTCCGCGCTCGCCGAGACGGCGACGTGGAACATCTTTTTCCATGAAACGATGGAAGCGCTCTCGGATTTCCTTCGTCGCAACAACGTTCCAGCTACATTCGACGAAATCTATAATGGACTTAAACCTGGGCTAAAAGAAGCGTGGGCGCACGTCGTTCTGCCAAGTGGGACTGGGTTTATTTCTACAGACACATATGAGGCAGCGCTGTCTGCCGATCGCTCCGAAATCCGGCGCCGCTTCCATGAAGCATTTTCTCGCAGCGGGGCGGAGGCGCTTCTCTTTCCAACGACTCCCCGCACAGCGCCGTTGATCGAGCACCAGTCGAAGTTCTTAATCGCGGGTCAGGAGGTCAGCGATTTGGCTCTGGCCAGGCACACCATCCCTACGAGCGCAGCGGGTTTGCCGGGCATCAGCATTCCTACGGGTCTGTCCGAAAATGGCCTGCCGATAGGGCTTGAGATCGACGGCACGCACGGTCGTGACAGGCGCCTCCTCGACCTTGCACGTCGTGTGGAAGCTGCCGTTGGCGCACTGTCATCACCGGTCTGAAAAACCGGCGCAGGACCCACCCATAGTGGGCTGGATAAACAACAGCCTACACGTCACAGAATTGAGTTGGAAAGATTACGAAAATGACAAATCAAACATACGTCAAGCAAACGATTTCCGTCGAGCATGTCACGATCAGGTCCAGCAACTCGTTCGACATCGTCAGAACGAAGCTGGAGGCGCTGCTTCCGCGACTTGATGAAAGGATTCTTGCGATCCTGCGGGACGGTGAGAGCGCGCGGGCCTTGCAAGAGGCGGAGGCTTTGCCGACGCTCTCGATCTTCGGCTTTCGCGATCATGGCTCATTGCTGAGGATAGCCGGTCTTCAGCGCCGAGCGGTGCAATATGACATCGGTAATCCGCTCACTGCATCTAAGATGACCCGACATCAAATCTCTGCGGCTCTCTATGCGCCCATTCGCGTCCTCCTTCGTGAAGACAGCGATGGACTCATCGCGTTTGAGTATGACCGCCCGACTTCTGTTTTCGGCCAGTTCGGTGACGATCACGTCGATGGAGTCGCGCGCCAGCTTGATCAAGATTTGCAATCGGCGCTAGAGGCGGCCGCGTCCTGATGGGTGGTGGCCATCCGCATCCGACATGAAAGCGCGGCGCAGTTACGTCAAATACAGATCGTCACTTCCCAGACCGATCACTGAACCCTATCCCAGGCGCATCCACGCGCCGGAAGTTGGAGAAAGACTATGCGAACGTCATCAACGAGGCAGACATCGACAATTGGTCGTGGTGGTAAGGAGTTGCGTCAGTCTGCGCCTGGATCCAAAGGAGGTTCCATGAAAGACAATCTACACATAGATCGGCGCAGTCTGGTCGCAAAGCTCGGACTGGCTGCCGCAGCCGCCGCGCTTTCTGCGCCCACAGCAGCCCATGCCGTTCAAACTGTGGCGCTCCCGAAGGGAGCCGTTACCGTCGTTGCTTTTGTTCGGGCACGCGACGGCAAAGAGGCTGAACTCGCTCGGGCTACTGAGGTTCTGGTCCCAAAGGTGCGACAGGAGGCAGGAAATCTCCTCTGCCAGGTTCACCGGGGTTTAGAAGAGCCCGGGCTTTTTGTGTTTTATGAGATCTTCGAGAGTGCCGCGGCGCTCGAAGCCCATAAAGCAGCCCCATACGTGAAGCAGTGGGCCATGGACATTGAAGCGCTGACAGCAGGACCGGTCGAACTGAAGCTTCTCGAAGCCTTAGGTTAGAGCCAGCTCCGTTCCATGAGCGTGTCAGGCCGCGGAATGTAGGAGATGAACTGAATAAACGGACCATGCTTCGCATCATCAACCTAGCTCTGGTCCTCAGCCTTGCTGCTGCAGGACCAGCTTTTGCGCGCCGCCGCCCTCGAGACATGGCTGCCATCGATAATGCCCTGCGGACGGCGCAACTCTCGGCCTCTGAAAGGCAACAGGTTTGGATCTGCGCACAAGAGGCGGGGAAGTGCACGAGGCGGATAATCACCCCGAGTCGGAGAGAATTCTCGACCAAGCCAAGAGGCTTCTCAAAATCTGAGGCTGCCGTGAGCGGGCCAGCCGTGGGTTGGCCGCTTTTTTATTCGGCCCTGATCTGCCGGGCGACTCCGGGAGCGCTTGTCATGCCTTGGAATCTTGACGGTGCGCACGGAACGGCTTTTAGGGCGTCAGCTTGCGAACGGGCCGGTCATGCACAATGCCCTCGTCCTCTGGAGTGATAGCCTTAATTCAGAGGCTTGAGATCGCCGAGCACGGTCGGGATCAGCTCGGAGACGGTGGGGTGGACCGGCACGGCCCATTGCAGCGTTGGATAGGCTGCTCCGGCATTCATCATGTTGAGGACGCCGTGGATGACCTCATCGCCGGTTACGCCGAGAACGGCAGCGCCGAGGATCTGCTTCGTGTCCGCATCAGCGACGATCTTGATGAAGCCCTTGGTCTCGCCGCGCTCGATGGCGCGCCCGACCCGCGTCATCGGGCGCTTGGACACCAGCACCTTTCGGCCTGACCTGAGCGCTTCGGTCTCGGTCATGCCGACGCGTCCCAGCGGTGGATCAATGTAAAGCGCATAGCCGGGCACACGCTCGCTGACCCGGCGGCTGGCACCGTCAAGAAGATTGGCGGCGACGATCTCGTAATCGTTGTAGGCGGTGTGGGTGAAGGCCCCACGCCCGTTGCAATCGCCCAGGGCCCAGATGCCGGGGACAGTGGTGGCGAGGCTGTCATCCACCTCAATGTAGCCCCGGGCATCGACCGCGACTCCAGCATTGTCGAGACCGAGATCGTCCGTGTTGGACCGGCGCCCCACCGCCAGCAGCACATGCGAACCGACCACGACGGGTGCCCCGGATGTGCAGTCGACGCTGGTCGCTACACCGTCCGCGTGAGGCTCGAACCCGATGCAGGTGACGCTGGTGCGCACCGTGATTCCCTCCTCGGTCAGGATCTCGCGGACCGCTTCGGACACGTCCTCGTCCTCGCGGGCGATCAGCCGCGGCATCATCTCGACCACCGTGACCTCGGCGCCGAAACGCCGGTACATCTGGGCAAATTCAAGCCCGATATAACTTCCGCCGACGACGACTAGGTGCCGTGGAATGGTATCGAGCTTGAGGATCGAGGTGTTGGTGAGATAGTCGACTGTGCTGACGCCCGGCATGTCGGGCACGCTTGCGCGGCCGCCGACATTGATGAAAATGCGGGGTGCCTTCAGCAGGCTCTCGCCGACTTGGACGACACCCGGACCTTTGAACCGGGCGTGCCCTTCGATGACTGTCAGGCCGTCCATACCGCGCAACCACGCCTCGATGTTCCGGCGGGCATTCGTTGAGACGGTATCGGCCCGGGCCTTGACCCGTTTCATGTCGATGCTGACCGGACCCTCGCTTGCGATCCCGTACTCGGCGCTTCGGCGGGCAAGATGGGCCGCGTAGGCGCTGGCAACCAGCGTCTTGGTCGGCATGCAGCCGGTGTTGACGCAGGTGCCGCCGAACAAGTTACGCTCGATGAGCGCGACCCGCATGCCAGCAGCGGTCAGCCGCCCGGCCAGGGATGGGCCCGCCTGTCCGGCCCCGATGACGATGGCGTCGAAGACTTGGGTCATGGTACGGGCTCCACGATGGGCACTGGCCGAGGATCACTGCGGTGTTCCCCGGCTGGCCTCTTTCCAAAACGAAATCTTAGACCGCCGGGACCGCTGCTCACGTCGGCAGCGGCTGGCCGGTCTGCTCCGCCACCATGTACTCGGCGTACCAGTCCGGCCAGCCCTCATCATGGTGGCCAATCCGCTTCTCGTGCTCACCGTGCGCGGCCGCTGCACGCCGGAGCGCCGTCGCGAGGTCTGCCGACGAGGTAAAGGTCGCGCCGTCCGTGTCCACGCGTCCGGGCAGGCGCTCGATAACCTCCTGTAACAGCCAGCCGTTGCCGTCCGGATCGCTGAACGAGGTATACGTGCGGTAGGTGCGGTTTTCGGGGTCCCGGCCGCTCACACGGGCCCGCCCGAACAGGTACGGCTCGTCCGTGCCGGAATGCTCGTCGCCGGCGTGGAACACCTCGCCGACCTTGACGCCACGTCGGAGCAGTTCATCGCGGGCGGCCTGAATGTCGGAGACGATGAGGTACAATCCCTGGGCGGAGCCAGGGGCCGCCGCGGTCACGTTCTTGCCGAAGATGACCGAGCACCCGGAGCCCGGTGGCGTGAACTGAATCACGCGCCAGTCATCACCGGCGGCGAAGTCAGCGTCGAGCCTCCAACCGAGATTGCTGTAAAAGCTTTTGGCGTGATCGACGTCCGCAACCGGGATGACGACGACCTCAAGCTTCAGGTCGACTGTTCGCGCTCCTGGGGTGTGGGTTGTCGTTTCGCTGAGGACCTGAGTATTGCTCATGTTACGCTCCTACTGTTTGGGCGTCTTGATACTAGCGGGCTCAGGCCGGCCCCAGCCCCGATGGGCGCGGCGGGATGGGCGAATGGACAAGCGCAAGACTGCTGGCGTTGTGTGCACAAACCGCTGCAGTGTGGTCTTCCCTAGACCTCTCCTAGATGTCGATGGAGGCTGCCGCCCTTGCGATCAGGTTCTCCTCCGCGAGTTACATAACCACTCGGTTCAGGAACGACGTCGGCAAAGCTGCCGGTCAAAAGCGGCTCGTCGGGAGCCCAAGTCCAACGCAGGGACATTGATTAAGTTAGTAGGCTATACCTCGGGAGCTTGGCCAGCAAGCGGCGCCTCTGGAGTATGCCCCATGTTCACCGACCATGATGCCGCGAATGGCCGCATCGGGCCATGGGCCGGCAGAAGGCGAGGGACGCTCTTTAACCCGGAGGCCGCCCGAAAGCTTCCTTCCACCGCATAATTCCAGATCGACACAGTCTCTCAGAACCGGCTTGTTAAAAGGTGGGGAGTCCCATCAGTTCATGCGCTGCCCCCAAATTACAACCGTGCTGCATTTTCAGCCTTATGTCCCAAGAAGTCGAAAAGGACGTGGGGCATGCCTTTCACCTCGAAGCGCAGTGGCTTGTCTGTACGGAGCTTGAGATAAAGTTCGATGGCAGCAACAAGACTTGCCTTTACTGATGCGAAATCATGGCGTGCGACCGTAGCGGCCAGTTCTCCCGTTTCATCAAGCGTTACGTCTCAACTCGTCTCACACCACGCTGCGGGCGCCCCGCACGGCGATGGAGCATAGGTCCCAGAACCTGATCACGGAAGAAGGCGAGCATGCTGATGGCCTCAAACAGTTCTCCGCGCAAGGCTCTGGCCGCTCCGTAATGAAGCCAGATCCAGGCCCGGGCCTCAAACCAGTCCGGATCCAGGTTCGGCCAGGAAATGTCCGCCCGGTCCAACCTTTCCTCGACGGCCGCCTTGTCTCGTGACCAGAAGACGATCGGGCGCTGGAACCGCCAAGCTTGATCGCGCGTTCTGCTGCTGAGGCTCTCCCTTCCTTGGCCGCTCCGTGATCCAAGCCTTTCTCTACAACGCCGATGGACATGACCAAGAGGTCGAGCTCGATCAGCAATGCCTTGTCGGCCTCGACGAACGAACGCTCCTGTGGGTGGACGTCAACGGCCGCAACCACGATGAGGTGGCGCATCTGGCCTGCCTCTTCGGTCTGGACCACGGGTCTGGCCGGGCACTGCTCAATCCGCAAGAGGCGCCTTACCTCGACAATTATGGCGAGTACTTCCAGTTCGACGTCATCGGCCTCTCGCGCGGAGAGAACGGCAACGGGGATCGCGCTTTGACCAGGTGGCTCCCCGTCCACCTGGACTTTCTCGTCGGCCCACGATGGATTATCACCGTTCATGACGGCGAGCTGCCCTTCCTTCAGGCCTTCCGCGATCAGGACAAGAGTGAGACCGTGATCGGGGCTCTCAGCCCGCCGGCGCTCGCGGCTTCGCTGCTGGACTGGCACCTGAGCGCATATTTCGAGGCCGTCAGCGAACTCGAGGAGTTTTTGGACCGGCTCGACGAGGCGATGCTGGCGCATTCGGCACGCCGCAGCCTGCTCGCAGGCGTGGTCGGAATGCGGCGCAAGGTGTCCGAACTGCGCCACTTCCTGAACCAGCAACGCCCCGTCTTCTACGGGCTCTCGCGTCCGGACTTCGCTCAGATCTTCGAGGCCGATGCGGCTGCGCATTATCAGTCGCTGGAACGGCGGTTCGAGCGGGCCGTCGATGCGGTCGACCATGCCCGCGAGCTGGTGAGCGGCTCCTTTGAGCTGTTCACGACCCGCACGGCGGAGGCGACCAATGACCTTGTCCGACGGCTGACGTTCGTCACGGTGATGCTGGGCGTGATCGGGGCGGTGGCGGGCGTGTTCGGCATGAACTTCGAGACGCCCTACACGCAAACCGGCGTCCTTGGCTTCTGGGTTGTCATCGGCGCCTTGGGTGCTTTCATCGGCATCGCGGTCGGTCTGGCCCGTCGCAGAGGCTGGATCTGACGGGTGGGGGCAACCGCCAGCGCGTCCCGGTCCTTCCGAACTCTGGTTAAGCGCATCAGGGCCAAGGAGGCAACGATTGAGAGATCATGCCAGTTAAGTCGACGATCACCCCCGATTGCGTTCATAACCGGCGAGTTTCAGCGATGTTTCAGTGCAATCGTCGCCTCATGGCGCTTCTCGGAAGTGAACCGAATGTCAGCTCTGGCAGGGAATACCAGACGTCCCTGACGGACAACAAATTTCCCGGATTGACCCGGTGCCGGCATTCGAACCGACTTGCAGCGCCCCAA
The DNA here is from genome assembly GCF_055792825.1 of Microvirga sp. GN3. Taxonomy (NCBI): domain Bacteria; kingdom Pseudomonadati; phylum Pseudomonadota; class Alphaproteobacteria; order Hyphomicrobiales; family Methylobacteriaceae; genus Microvirga; species Microvirga sp. GN3. The sequence goes on along the minus strand of NZ_JBVVAK010000118.1, from coordinate 3,267 downwards.
CCTCTTCCAAGGAAGCGGATTTCAGCGCGAGCGGGCTTCTTTGGCCCGCATTTGCGTCGGTGTCATCCCCGTCCAGCGCCGGAAGGCATGGGTGAAGGCGCTGACCTCCTGAAAGCCGAGCATCCAGGCAATGCGCGAAATTGAAATGCTTGCATCCTTAAGATAGCAAAGGGCCAGATCCTTGCGCATCTCCTCGCGGATCCCGAGGAAGGTCAGGTTCTCCGCCGCCAGCCGGCGCGCCAGGGTCCGTTCACTCATGCCCAGCGCCCGGGCCACTTCGCCCGCACGGCCCTTGCCATGGGGCAGGAGCGGAGCGAGGGCGTTCTCCACGCTCGCGCGGATTGGGCTGGCGGGATTGGCCCGCCGGGCCAGGGCCTCCTCGCTGTAGCGGACAAGGAGCTCGTTCAGAAAAGGATCCGCGTTGACCAGCCGAAGCTGCGACGCCCCGCGGGCGAAGGTAATGTCGTCAGCCTCCGACGCAAAGGCCACCTCACACCCGAAAAATGCATCAAGCTGACCTGATGCGCTGCAGCGCGGATGAGCGAAGCTGACCCGGATGGGCCTGAGCTCGGTGCCGGTCAGGGTTTGACAGATCCGGACGAGCGTTCGCGACCAGAACTCGACCTGGTGCCGATCCGTGTGTCGCGGCACCCCGACATAGCTGTAGCGGAGGCTCAGGTCGCTGCCCTCCTGGCATCGCAGCCGGACGCCCTCATTGGTGATGGCGCTGAACCGCTCGACGCGGGCCAACGCCTCGCCGAGCGTCGCCGAGGAGGCCAGCACGAAATAGAGCAGGCCGCCCTCCCGCAGCTCGAATGCCCCGGCGAGATGGAATCCCAACAACTCATCGGGAAGGGTGTCGGCCACCAGATTCAGGAAGCTGATCTCGCTCGCCGCGTTCACGCGGGCCTGCCGATCCTGGATCTGGGACGCAGTCAGACCGACCTTACGCAGGAGCGGGCGGGCATCGAGGCCTGCCGCAGTGGCTCTGGCAAGAGCCAGGCGGGCAACAATGCCGACTGAGGTGGGGTGCATCATGAGAGGTGTCGAGGAAAGCTTTCGCATCGGGCACGCTCCTCGCTGCGACGGAGACCTGCATTCCAAGCCGGAGGCTGGGGCGGGCAAACCTCTGGCGGAAGATAGCAAGACCGGCGCGGACCGTCTCCGGTATGAGCACGCCCTTCCAGCACGACGTGATTGGCAGGCGGCAGGAGCCTCGCTCCTCTAGCAAGAAGCCAAGGTTGCGTGCGCCGCTGGGGTTTTTCGCGCTAATGGAGAATGGAATGCTGCAATCGATCGACGATCACGGGGATATGTCCCGACTGGCGCCGCTTGCTGGGCCAGCCACCGAGGCGTATCCTCTTCACTCAATCAACGTGCCTGCGTTGGACTTGGGCTCCCCGACGAGCCGCTTTCGATCGACAGATTTGCCGACGTCGCTCCTGAACCGAGTGGTTGCATGAGACCCGAAGGAGGAGCTGCCCGCAAGCGCCGCCGCTTCCATTAGTGCGCGGACCTGATCGCAAAACTGAGGCCTCCATAGAAGTCCGCAAAGAGATCTAGGGGCGACTGCGCTGCCGTGGCTTGGCACACAAGGCCAGACATCTTGCGGCCGTCCGCTCATCAATCTCGGTAATCGCCACCTGTGGCGATCCGAATGAATGGAGAATATCAATGTCGCAACAAACATCACTTCCGAACCAGCCTAGCCCCGGGGCAGCCTCAGCGGCCGCAACCGCGTTGAATGTGCCTCCTGCGGGCCTGGCTCAAGCCGTCGAGCACGATGCGATCCGTCCCTTCCGTGTCGACATTCCGGAAAGTGAAGTTACCGAACTGAAGCGTCGCATCAAGGAAACCAGATGGCCGGAAAAGGAAACAGTCGCGGACGAATCGCAAGGCGTACAACTGAAGACCATTCAAGAACTTGCGCGTTACTGGGCAGACGAGTACGACTGGCGCAAGATCGAATCCAGGTTGAACTCATATCCCAATTTCATCACCGAGATTGACGGTCTGGATTTTCACTTCATTCACGTCCGCTCCAAACATGAAAATGCGATGCCGCTGCTGATCGCGCACGGCTGGCCAGGCTCGATCGTCGAGCAGGTGAAGCTGATTGGCCCCCTGACCGATCCGACCGCGCACGGTGGAAGCGCAGCGGATGCGTTCCACGTCGTCATTCCATCGATGCCGGGCTACGGCTTCTCGGGCAAGCCAAGCACGACCGGCTGGAATCCCCAGCGCATAGCGCGCGCCTATGCTGAGCTGATGTCCCGCCTTGGTTATGAACGGTATGCGGCGCAGGGTGGTGACTGGGGTTCGATCGTCGTCAACTACATGGGAACTCAGGAACCCAAAGGACTGCTCGGCATCCACACCAACATGCCTGAGGTGATACCGCCCGACATCGATGCGCTTATCTGGTCCGGCTCCCCTCTGCCCGATAATTTGTCGGCCGAAGAGAGGAAGGCCTGCGAGCAAGTTCGTGAAAATAGGTTTGGCTACGCGATCGTCATGGGCACGCGTCCGCAAACGCTGACCGGGCTGGTGGATTCACCCGTCGGTTTGGCGGCCTTCATGATCGACCACGATTGGAAGAGCCATGCCATGATCGCGAGGTCGTTTGCCGGGGTCAAAGAAGGCCTCTCGCCCGACGATGTCCTCGATAACGTCTCGCTCTTCTGGTTCACGCGCACCGCGATTTCGGCAGCCCGCCTTTACTGGGAGCAAACGGTCGCCGGTAATTCTTTCTTTGCGACCAAAGGGGTCAAGCTCCCCGTCGCCTGCAGTGTGTTCCCTGACGAGATGTATGTAGCGCCGAGGAGTTGGGCCGAGAAAGCGTATCCCAATCTCATCCACTTCAATAAGCTTCCAAAGGGCGGCCACTTCGCCGCCTGGGAGCAGCCGGAGTTCATGATCTCCGAGATCCGCACGGGGCTCGGGCCACTCCGCAAATCGCTCTGAAGGCCTTGGCGCGCATCTTGTGCGCGCCGCCCCCCCTCTGCGAGCGCGGCGGCCACGGGAGCGTTAAACGCCTTCATGGTCGCGGCTCCAGCATGAAGACCGCGATGTCCGTCTGAAGCAGCGCAGAGCGAGGCCGGCTGATTGCTTATTTGCCTGCGCCTGGTTCAGCCTGTGTGGCACGCAGGAGATTGTCACGGATTCGTGCCACGGTCTTCTGCGTGGCAGGAAAGTCCGCTCCGAGCCCGATGGCGTCGACCAGCGCCGCGCCCGGATCCGTCTCGAGCAGGTGGCGGCCGGCCGGCG
>NZ_JBVVAK010000117.1:0-24703 GCF_055792825.1 Microvirga sp. GN3 | reverse complement strand
GAAGCCGACATTCGCACCGTCGTCGACACGGCTCGCCTCGGCCCGGGAACCAATGCGTTCAAGACGATCCTTCAGACCGTGTCCGCCTGAACCTCAGTTCTGAATGGGGCGTGGGTAATTACCACGGAGGAGGCTGTGAAAACAGCTGTCGTCCTGCCAATTCTTAATGCTTTGGATTACGACATATTCAACCCTCATGAGGTTGTGCCGGAATTCACCGCAGACGCAGTTGGTAAAAAAGGAGAGAAAGTCGACTATGCAATTAAGATAGATGGATCGATCAGAATACTTGTCGAATGCAAGCCGATAATGACTAATTTGGATAAAGTGCACCTTGCGCAGCTTTATCGATACTTCTCTGTCACTGATGCTAAGTTTGCGATCCTAACTAATGGGCGTACGTTCCATTTTCATACGGACCTTGAAGCCCCAAATAAATTGGACGAGCGTCCATTTTTAACTTTCGATTTGTCGGATCTTCAGGGACATCTGACTCATGAATTGAAAAAATTCTCCAAGGGAGAATTCAGTGTCGACAGCATTCTGCAATCTGCACACCAACTCAAATATACATCAGCTATCAAGAAAGAAATTATCAATCAGATAGAAGCTCCATCTGAAGACTTCGTCCGGATGATGATAGCTAGCCTGCAGATCCCTCGATTCACAACTGCTGTCAAAGATCAATTCACTCCAATGGTGAAGGTCGCATTTCGAGAAGTTGTTCGAGATGCTGTTCAAGCTCGCCTATCGACTGCTCTCGCAGAAACAGAAGTTATTGAGCCTAGTGTTACAGAGATAAATGAGTCGACGGGAGACGATGAGATCGTAACGACGGATGAGGAACGCGAAGGCTTCCTGATCGTTCGCGCAATTGTGCGCGATATCCTCAAGCCTTCCCGTATCGTGATGCGTGATCAAAAGAGCTATTGTGGCATTCTGGTTGATGACAACAACAGAAAGCCATTGGTTCGTCTCCACTTTAACAGAACCGTGAAATATCTGGGTCTGTTCGACAAGGAACATGAGGAGCGAGTAAAAGTCGATACGCTCGACGAGATATATGAGCATGCGGATCGCATTCGATCAACAGCTCAAATTTATGTAAGCTAGATCGATCTACGAACTGCGCTAGTTTGTGTGGAGTTTTTGCAGAGCATCTAACTACGTAGTTTAGATCATAACGAACCAGAAACGTTAGCCAACCACCTCGGCAGCTCCGCCAGCGACGGAAGTTCCGTGAAACGCGGATGCGCGGTTGGGAGCGGGGCGTCCTCGTGCGCCCAGACGAGATGGTAGGGAATGAGAGCGGCGTAGCTGCCAGCTTCGAGGGCGGGCAGGACGTCCGAGCGCACGGAGTTGCCGGCCATCGCGGCATGTTCTGCGCCAGAACCGTGACGCGAGAAGATGCGCGTGTAGGTGTCCGCCTTCTTCTCGCTGACGATCTCGACCCCTGAAAAGAAGTTGCCCAGGCCCGATGCGGCGAGCTTGGATTCCTGGTGGAAGAGATCGCCCTTGGTGATCAGGATCAGCCTGTATTGCGCAGAGAGTTCTTCGAGGGCCTCGTGAACCCCAGGGAAGGGCTCCACCGGATGCTTCATCATCTCCCGCCCGGCCGCCAGGATCTCCGTGATGACATGATTGGGCACCTGTCCCTTGCTGACCGCAAGCGCCGTCTCCAGCATCGAGAGCGTGAAGCCTTTCGCGCCGTAGCCATAGAGGCCGAGATTGCGTTTCTCCGTCGCTTCGATCTCAGCTTCGAGCGTCTCGGTATCCGCGAAATCCGCGAGCAACTCGTTGAAGCGCTGCCGCGTCATTCGATAGAAGGTTTCGTTGTGCCAGAGCGTGTCGTCGGCATCGAGGCCTAGAACGGAGACGGCCATCTGGATCTCTATCGCAGTCCGGTCAGTGTCGCGTCGCGTGTACGAACGCGTCGAACAATCTGTTGCAGGGATGGTCCTGGGTTGCAAAGGCCTCCGGATGCCACTGGACGCCAATGGCGAAACGCTTGGATGGGATCTCAACGGCTTCGATTACGCCGTCATCCGCCCTAGCCGCAATGACGACTCGACCGGGAACTTCAACAACGGCTTCCTGATGGCGGCTGTTCACGTCCACGCGCCCCGTGCCCACGATGCGCGCAAGCATTGTGCCCGGGACAATCTCGACGGAATGCATGGCGGTCCGATCATCGTGGGTGAGAATATGCGGCCCCGTTTTCCGAACCTCATGCACCATGCGACCACCATGGAGGCAGGCGAGCATCTGCATACCGTTGCAGATGCCGAGCACTGGCTTGTCACGATCGAGGAAGCCTTGCATGAGCGCCTGCTCAACCTCAAGCCGCTCCGAGGCCGGGTATCGCGATCGGTCGCCAGTGACGTACCATTCATTGGGGAATTGGATGCGCCCGCCGACGCTGACGAAGCCGTCGAACTCCTCGACCACCGGCTCGATCATCTCATTGATGTAAGGAATGCCGAAGGGCAAGCCTCCGGCGCGCTGGATCGCGACGAAATAAGCCTTAGTCGTGTCGTAGCGCGTTCCGTCGACACTGGTGTTCTCGTCCATGATGACGGCGATACGGGGTTTGCGAGACATTGGATTCCTAACCGGTTATGCGATCCACACGGCTCACCACGCGCTTCGCGCGCAGTTCCGCGATGATGGCATTGAGATGCTTCAGGTCCCAGACCGTGAGGTCGATGGTCATGTCGGTGAAGTCCTGTGTCCGGCGCTTCATCGAGACGTTGTCGATGTTGCCGTCATGATCGGCGATCACCTGTGTGATCTGGGCAAGGGATCCCGGCTCGTTGATCGATTGCAGCTTGATGCGTGCGGGGAAGCGCTGCGTGGAGCCTGATTCCAGATCCCAGCGCACATCGATCCAGCGATCCGGCTCGTTGTCGAAGGCGGCCAGCGATGGGGACTGAATCGGATAGATCGTGACCCCTTCGCCGGGCGTGAGAATGCCGACGATGCGGTCTCCCGGCACGGCACCGCCTTCCGACGCGAAGCGAATCGGCATGTCCTTGTTGAGGCCGCGGATCGGAATGCCGTCCGGGTGCTCGCTTGCCGCTTTCTTGCCCGCACCGTCGGGCTGTCCGCTGCCCTTGCCGTCGGAACCGGCGCGGCGCTCTTCCAGGTAGTCGGGATAGACGGCCCGCACGACGTCACCCGAAAACATCTCGCCCCGGCCTACGGCTGCGAGAACGTCCTCGACGGAGACCCGCGCCAGACGGGGCAGGGCTCCTTTCAGCTTCTCGTCGGAGAAGGGACGACCGGCACGCTCGAAGGCGCGTTCCAGGATCTGATGGCCGAGGCCCGTATATTGCCGGCGCACGGCGGTGCGGGTGGCACGGCGGATCGAGGCGCGCGCCTTGCCGGTGACCACGAGCGATTCCCAGGCAGCCGGCGGAGTCTGTCCTTCGGCGCGGACGATCTCCACTTCGTCTCCGTTCTGCAATTCGGTGAGAAGCGGCGACATGCGGCCGTTGATCTTGCAGCCGACCGCCGTGTTGCCGACATCGGTGTGCACTGCATAAGCGAAGTCGATGGGCGTCGCGCCGCGGGGCAGGGCGATGAGGCGGCCCTTGGGCGTGAAGCAGAAGACCTGATCGTGGAAGAGTTCGAGCTTGGTATGCTCGAGGAACTCCTCCGGATTGTCGCCCTCGGCCAGGAGGTCGATGGTGCGCCGCAGCCATTGATAGGCGCGGCTTTCCGTGGCGAGGCGAGAATTGTCGTTGACGCCTTCCTTGTAGAGGGCGTGAGCGGCGATGCCGTACTCCGCTACCTCGTCCATGTCCTCGGTGCGGATCTGCAACTCCACACGCTGGCTGCCGGGGCCGATCACAGTGGTGTGAATCGAGCGGTAATCATTCTGCTTCGGGGTCGAGATGTAATCCTTGTAGCGCCCCGGCACCATCGGCCAGCTGGTATGGACGACGCCAAGCGCCCGGTAGCACTCGTCGATGGTGTTCACGATGATGCGGAAGGCGAAGATATCGGACAATTGCTCGAAGGAGACGGACTTCCGCTCCATCTTGCGCCAGATGGAATAGGGGCGCTTCTGACGTCCCGACACCGTCGCCTCGATTCCCTGCGCGCGCAGCTTGGTCGTCAGTGTCCGTTCGATCTCGTCGACGAGCTTCTCATTCTTGATGGAGAGTTCGTGCAGGTGACGCTTGATGGCCTCGTAGGCTTCCGGATCGAGGTTCTGAAACGACAGCTCTTCCAGCTCCTCGCGCATCTCCTGGATACCCATGCGTCCGGCAAGCGGGGCATAGATGTCGAGGGTCTCCTCGGCGATGCGCTTGCGCTTCTCCGCTGGCATGAACTGGAGCGTACGCATGTTGTGCAGGCGGTCGGCGAGCTTGACCAGCAGTACCCGTACGTCATCGGCAACGGCCAGAAGCAGCTTGCGGAAGTTTTCGCCCTGGGCTGCCCGCTTCGAGACGAGGTCGAGACGCTTGATTTTCGTCAGGCCGTCGACGAGGGCGCCGATCTGAGGGCCGAAGGTCTTGTTGATCTCCTCCAGTGTCGCCTGCGTGTCCTCCACCGTGTCGTGGAGAACCGCGGCCGCGATGGTCGCATCGTCGAGCTTCAGGTCCGTGAGGATGGCCGCCACCTCGAGGGGATGGCCGAAGAACAGGTCGCCGGATGCGCGCTTCTGGTTGCCATGGGCCATCATGGCATACACGTAAGCGCGGTTGAGAAGCGCCTCATTGGCCGAGGGGTTGTAGCGCTTGACCCGCTCGACGAGTTCATATTGGCGCATCATGCGGCCGACGTCTCCTTTTGGCCCGGTTATCTGGCTGAAATCACGAAGCTATTGAAGATATTGTACAACGTCTTCCGACCGCAAGCCGAATAGCTTGCCGCAGGCGGCCTATGCTGGGGCGTGGTTAAGCCGGCCAACAAAAAAGCCCGGCATCGAGCCGGGCCTTTGGAAATGCGGTGCGAAGCTTATTCGCGGTCGTCGTCGTCCGCGCTGCTGCTCGGAGGAACGAGGCCCTCCAGGCCGCGGAGCAGGTCTTCCTCGCTCATGCGATCGAACTGGACATCCGCGTCGTTGTCGCTGCCGGTCGAAGGCGCGGCAGCCGTGTTGCTGAGCATGGGGACAGCTTCGGCCTCCGGCTCGTCCACCTCGACATATTTCTGCATCGAGTGGATGAGCTGCTCCTTCAGGTCGTCGGGAGCAATCGTCTCGTCGGCGATCTCGCGGAGGGCCACGACGGGGTTCTTGTCGCGGTCGCGGTCGACCGTGAGCGGCGAGCCCGACGAGATGAGGCGGGCCCGGTGGCTGGCCAGCAGCACGAGCTCAAACCGGTTGTCGACCTTGTCGATGCAGTCTTCGACGGTCACGCGAGCCATGCGGGGCTCCTTCTTCAGTCATTGAGAATATCGGAAGGGGGACCGGATACACCGATTGCCTTCAGAAAACAAGGGGAAGCGTTTTCCATCAGAGGCTTGACAGGACGTGCGGGTGCACACGCCGGAGGTATCTCGGAATAGGTAGGTTCTCCTATGGTCAAGCCTGGGAGGGCTGGTCTTGAGAATTCCAAGCTTAGCTTTGCAAAGCCTCGCGCGTGTCGTTGCGAGGATGCTGGGCCGCCTCACGTTTCAGAAGGCCGAGATCGACCGAAACCTCTTGAGAGGCTGGCGGCGCCTTATCTGATAAACAGCTCAAGTACCCGATTGACGGCGCTTCTCCTTGACTCCTTGGCGTCCCGGTGCGAGTCCCGCGCAAATTCGATAATCGAGGGAACCGTTCCTGATGAAGCGCGCATTCATTTTCCCCGGCCAGGGGAGCCAGGCGGTCGGGATGGGCAAGGCCCTTGCCGACGCCTTCCCGCAGGCCAAGGTCGTGTTCGACGAGGTGGACGAGGCGCTCTCCCAGAAGCTCTCCACAATCATGTGGGAGGGGCCGGCGGAAGAGCTGACGCTCACCGCCAACACCCAGCCTGCCTTGATGGCTGTGAGCCTGGCGGCGATCCGGGTCCTGGAGGCCGAGGCTGGTCTCGACCTCAAGACGAATGCTGCCTTCGTGGCCGGTCACTCGCTCGGCGAGTATTCCGCGCTCGCCGCCGCCGGCAGTCTCTCGATCTCCGATACTGCCCGGCTCCTGCGAATCCGCGGCAATGCCATGCAGAACGCCGTTCCGGTAGGGCAGGGTGCCATGGCCGCGCTCCTCGGACTGGAATATGACGCCGCCCTCGAAGTCGCCCGCGAGGCAGCGCAGGGCGAGGTTTGCGATGCGGCCAATGACAATGGCGGCGCCCAGGTCGTGGTCTCGGGTCACAAGGCCGCCGTGGAGCGGGCCGTGGCGATCGCCCAGACCAAGGGTGCCAAACGTGCCGTGATGCTGGCCGTATCCGCCCCCTTCCATTGCGCCCTCATGCAGCCGGCCGCCGACGCCATGCGCGAGGCTCTGGCGGGCGTGACCGTCAATGCCCCGGTCGTTCCGGTCGTCGCCAACGTGGAAGCCGCCGCCATCACCGACCCAGCAGCGATCCGCGATGCTCTGGTCCGCCAGGTCACCGGCACCGTGCGCTGGCGCGAGTGCGTGGCCTACATGGCCGCCCAGGGCGTTGATTCATTTTATGAGGTTGGATCGGGTAAGGTCCTGACCGGACTCGTGAAACGCATCGCCACCGGGGTGTCTGGCACTGCCATTGGCACCCCCGAGGACGTTGCGGCGTTCAAAGCCTCTCTGAACGGATAAGAGGAACTCTGCATGTTCGATCTCACCGGCCGCAAGGCTCTCGTCACCGGTGCCACAGGCGGCATCGGCGGCGCCATCGCCCGCGCGCTCCACGCCCAGGGCGCGACCGTGACCCTGTCCGGAACCCGCCGTGCTGCCCTCGACGAACTCGCCTCGTCCCTGGGCGAGCGGGTCCATGTGGTCGAGGCGAACCTGTCCGACAAGGATTCAGTCGAGGCTCTCGTTCCGGCAGCAGAGGCGGCCATGGACGGCCTCGACATCCTGGTCAACAATGCCGGCGTGACCAAGGACAACCTCTTCATGCGCATGAAGGACGAGGAGTGGGATACGGTCATTGCCGTGAACCTGACCGCCGCCTTCCGTCTTTCGCGGGCTGCCGTGAAGAACATGATGCGCCGCCGCTACGGCCGGATCGTCAATATCGGCTCGGTCGTGGGTTCGACCGGTAATCCGGGGCAGGGCAACTACGCCGCCTCCAAGGCCGGCCTGATCGGCATGACCAAGGCGCTGGCCGCCGAGGTCGCCAGTCGCAATATCACGGTCAACCTGGTTGCTCCGGGCTTCATCGAGTCGCCCATGACCGACGTTTTGAACGAGAAGCAGCGTGAGGGGATTTTGGGCACGATCCCGATGGGAAGGCTCGGCCAGGGCGAGGAAATCGCTTCTTCCGTCGTCTATCTTGCCTCCACAGAGGCCGCCTACGTGACGGGCCAGACCCTGCACGTAAACGGCGGAATGGCTATGTTCTAAAGGAACTTATCGCCGTTTCCGGAATCTGTTTGCAGGTGCCGTTCACCTCTCGCCAGACCGGATAAGCTTGTGTTAAGCATGATCCCGATCAGGTCAAAGGGGTTGACCGGCGCTTAAAAATGCGGCTTTGCACGGCGCAGGGTAGCCGTTTCAGCGTTGTCAGCTGAACAGCTGATCTAATTTGATTTCTTAATCCGCCCAATTCCTGAGGCGGCAGCCACTGAGGAAAAAACGATGAGTGACGTCGCTGATCGCGTGAAGAAGATTGTTGTCGAGCACCTCGGCGTCGAAGCCGACAAGGTGACCGACAATGCCAACTTCATCGACGACCTGGGCGCGGACAGCCTGGATACGGTCGAGCTGGTGATGGCGTTCGAGGAAGAGTTCAACGTCGAGATCCCGGACGACGCGGCTGAGACCATCGTCACGGTTGGCGACGCCATCCGCTTCCTCGAGAAGAACGCAGCCTAAAAGCGCTGAAGGGGCGTCGGATGACTCATTCGACGCCCGAATTTTATTGATCGATAGGGCAGGAATTCATGCGCCGGGTAGTAGTCACAGGTCTTGGCATGGTCACGCCGCTGGGCAGCGGGGTCGATGCCACATGGTCCCGCCTCGTCGAGGGGCAGAGCGGCGCCAACAAGGTCACGGATTTTCAGGTCGATGATCTCGCCTGCCAGATCGCCTGCCAGATCCCGCGCGGCGACGGTTCCAACGGCACCTTCAATGCCGACGAATGGATGGAGCCCAAGGAGCAGCGCAAGGTCGATCCCTTCATCGTCTATGCGATGGCCGCCTCCACCATGGCGCTGCGGGATTCCGGCTGGGAGCCCAAGTCCTATGAGGACCAATGCGCGACCGGTGTGCTGATCGGCTCCGGCATCGGCGGCATCGGCGGCATCTATGAGGCCTCCGCTACCCTGATCGAGCGCGGCCCACGCCGCATTTCGCCCTTCTTCATCCCCGGCCGCCTCATCAATCTGGCCGGCGGCTACGTGTCCATCGAGCATGGCCTCAAAGGTCCGAACCACGCGGTCGTGACGGCCTGCTCCACTGGGTCCCATGCCATCGGCGACGCTGCCCGTCTCATCGCGCTGGGCGATGCGGAAGTCATGGTCGCTGGCGGCACGGAATCGCCGATCAACCGGCTGTCCATTGCGGGCTTTGCCGCCTGCCGCGCCCTGTCCACCAATTTCAACGACGATCCGACCCGCGCCTCGCGTCCCTATGACAAGGACCGTGACGGCTTCGTCATGGGCGAGGGCGCCGGCGTCGTGGTGCTGGAGGAGTACGAGCACGCCAAGGCGCGCGGCGCCAAGATCTATGCCGAAATCATCGGCTACGGTCTGTCGGGCGATGCCTACCACATCACCTCGCCGTCGGAGGATGGCGACGGGGCGTATCGCTGCATGGCCGCAGCCCTCAAGCGCGCCGCCGTCGATGTCTCCGAGATCGATTACGTGAACGCCCACGGCACCTCGACCCCGCTCGGCGACGAGCTGGAGCTGAAGGCGGTCGAGCGCATCATGGGCAATGCAGCGGGCAAGCTCTCCATGTCCTCGACCAAGTCGGCGATCGGTCACCTCCTGGGTGCAGCGGGCGCCGTCGAGGCGATCTTCTCGATCCTGGCCATGCGCGACGGTATTATCCCGCCGACCATCAACCTCGACAATCCGTCGGTGGAAACGGCTATCGATCTCGTGCCCAAGCAAGCCAAGCGCAAGGAGGTCAACGTCGCTCTGTCGAACTCCTTCGGCTTCGGCGGCACTAACGCTTCGCTCATTCTTCGTCGCGTATCTTAAAACTGGCGACGGCACGTTACGGCTTTTCGCCATAATCCCTGTTAGGGTGTCGGCGGACCGGCAGGACCGCCGGCCGATACCAGAAAAGCGGCGTAATGTTCGGACGAAAGAAAAAGATCCTTTTGCCACCTGCTGACGAAACCGACCACGGTTCGGCACAGCCCCGCTTGGCACCACGATCCCCGAGCGAGGCTATCAAGCCATCGATGGCGCCGCCCCCGCCACCGAAGCTTCGCCGCCGCCGCCGGGGCATGCTGTCGCTCCTGAGCGGCCTGCTGACCCTTTTCGTCGCCCTGGCGATTGCCGGAATCTTTGGCTTTTCCATGGTGCAGCAGGAGGTGACAGCCCAAGGGCCGCTGCAGAGCGACAAGGTCGTCGTCATCCCTCGCAACACCGGTACGGGCGAGATCGCCAACATCCTCAAGAATGAGGGTGTGATCGATCAGCCGCTGTTGTTCCAGGTCTATGCCCATATCAATCGGCAGCGCGGCCAGCTGAAGGCGGGCGAATTCCAGTTCAAGGCCGGCACCAGCATCGAGGACGCCATCGATACTCTCATCCAGGGTAAGGCCATTCTGCATACGGTGACGGTCCCCGAAGGGCTGACCAGCGAACAGATCGTTGGCCGTCTCTACGAGCATGAAATCCTCACCGGCGACGTCATCGAGACGCCGCGCGAGGGTTCGCTTCTGCCCGATACCTACAAGTTCGAGCGCGGCACCACTCGCCAGCAGATCATCAGCACCATGCAGACTGCCCAGCGTCAGGCTATCGAGCAGATCTGGCAGCGCCGCACCAGCGAACTGCCGATCAAGTCGCCGCAGGAACTCGTGATCCTGGCTTCCATTGTGGAAAAGGAAACGGGCCGTGCGGACGAGCGCACCCGTGTCGCCGGCGTCTTCATCAATCGCCTGATGAAGCGCATGAAGCTCCAATCCGACCCCACCATCGTCTACGGGCTTGTCGGCGGTAAGGGCACGCTGGGCCGTGGCATCCTGCGCAGCGAGATCGAGGCGGCGACCCCCTACAACACCTATGTGGTCGAGGGCCTGCCGCCCGGCCCCATCGCCAATCCGGGCCGCGCGGCTCTCGAGGCGGTAGCCAATCCCTCGCGCACCAAGGATCTCTATTTCGTCGCCGACGGTTCCGGAGGTCATGCCTTCGCCGAGAGCTACGAACAGCATCAGCGCAACGTGACCCGTTGGCGGCAGATCGAGAAGAGCCGTCCGGCTCCCGATGCCAACGATGTGGACCGGGTGGTGCCCGATGCCGATCAGACGAACCTGCCTCCGGGTGTGGCCCCCGCACTGCGTGGCACCGCAAATGCGTTGCCCGCTTCCGGGGGACGGCTGGGGCGCGGTTTCGATGCGAGCGAGGGGACCGACAAGGATCCGCTTAAGAACAAGACCTTCGACCTGAACAATCCGAAGAACGTTCCGCCTCTCCGGCAGCCTTAAGCTACGGAGACAGATCCTAAATCCTTGTAATCGACTCTTGGATCGGCGCGCATTATGGTCGCGCCGATTTTTCATTCCGTTCGAGGTTAACGCATGTCCATTGCGAGCATGACCGGCTTTGCCCGCGAGGCCGGCGTCACCGGTTCCTATCAATGGGTCTGGGAACTCAAGACAGTGAACGGACGCGGGCTCGAGGTGCGCGTTCGGACTCCCTCCGGTCTCGATGCCATCGGCGAGGAGGCGAGAGGGCAGATCCTCAAGGCGCTGACCCGCGGCCAAGGCCAGCTCAACCTGTCGCTCAGCAAGGCATCATCCGTACCCAAGCTGCGTGTAAATCAGGACGTGCTGCAATCGCTGCTTTCAGCCATCGGTGGCCTGACCCTTCCTGCCAATGTGCAACCGGCTTCTCTCGACGGTCTGCTGTCCGTGCGCGGCGTAGTCGAGCTCGATGACGATGCCGCCGATCCGGCCCAGGACGAGGAGCTCATGGCGGCCCTCAGAGCGGGAATCGGCACGCTGATCGAATCCCTCAAGGCGGCGCGGCTGAAGGAAGGTCAGGCGCTCGCCGCCGTTCTCGGACAGCAGCTCGATATCATTTCGCGTCTCGTCGATGACGCGGAGGCGGCACCGGCGCGCCAGCCCGAGGCCATCCGGGCTCGGCTGGAAGCGCAGATTGCCGAGCTATTCGAGGCCAAGGCGACACTCGATCCGGCCCGCCTGCATCAGGAGGCGGTGCTTATCGCCGCCCGGGCCGACATTCGTGAGGAGCTCGATCGGCTGCGCGCCCATGTGGACGCTGCTCGTGGTCTCCTGCAGGAGGGTGGATCTGTCGGCCGGCGGCTCGATTTCCTGGCCCAGGAATTCGGCCGCGAGGCGAATACCCTGTGTGCAAAGGCCAATGATGTGTCTCTCTCGCGGATCGGGCTTGAATTGAAGGCCGTGATCGAGCAATTCCGCGAGCAGGTTCAGAACGTGGAGTGATGCGGTGAGCCCAGATTCGAAGTCTCCAGTCGGTCGGCGCGGCCTCATCCTCATTCTGTCCTCGCCGTCCGGTGCGGGAAAAACCACGCTCACCCGCAGCCTCGTGGAAGAGCGGGCCGGTGTTCTCTCGGTTTCCGTTACGACGCGTCCGAAGCGCCCCTCCGAGATCGAGGGCAAGCACTATCACTTCATCGATGTGGAAGAGTTCAAGGCGATGCGCGATCGCGACGAACTCCTGGAATGGGCCGAGGTGCACGGCAATTTCTATGGCACGCCGCGCAAGCCCGTGGAGAAGACGCTGGCCGCCGGCCAGGACATGGTGTTCGACATCGACTACCAGGGCACTCGCCAGGTGCGGCAGAAACTGCCCGACGATGTGGTGACCGTGTTCGTCTTGCCGCCGAGTTTCAGGGAGTTGAAGGCGCGGCTGGAACGGCGGGCCGAGGACGCGCCCGAGGTCATCGCCAAGCGTCTTGCCAATGCCCGCGTCGAGATGGAGCGCTGGGTCGAGTATGACTACGTGATCGTCAACGAGGATCTCGGCAGATCTTTCGAGAGCCTCAAAGCCATCCAGGCGGCCGAGCGCCTGAAGCGCGATCGCCTCGTCGGTCTCTCGGACTTCGTCGAAGGATTGCTGGCGGAAAAGATCGACTGATCCCGCTTACACCAGCGCGAGCGCGTTCCTGCGCTCGTGGCGCGCGATAGCATGGCCGATCAGCACCTCCATCAATTCGCTCTGAGGCAGGCCGCCGGCCTCCCAGAGCTTGGGATACATGCTGATCGCCGTGAAGCCCGGCAGGGTGTTCACCTCGTTGACGAAAAGGCCGTCGTCGTTCTTCGGATCCAGGAAGAAGTCGACACGGGCCAAGGCCTCGCAGGCGAGAGCCTTGAAGGTCTCGACGGCGAGTTCCTGGATGCGGCGCGCCTGGGTCGATGAGAGTTCCGCCGGGATGCGCAGGAGGGCGCCATCGGCGTCGATATACTTGGCATCATAGCTGTAGAATCCGTGGCTGTCGGCGGGCACGATCTCGCCCAGCGGAGACGCCCGGACTTCGCCCGCGGCATCCTCCAGCACCGAGCATTCGATCTCGCGAGCACCCGTGACGCTGCGCTCCACGAGCACCTTGGCGTCATAGCGGAAGGCCCGCTCGCAGGCCTTATCGAATTCTGCTGCGGTCGAGGCGCGGGACACGCCGACGGACGAGCCCATATTGGCCGGCTTGACGAAGAGGTCGGGCGTGCCGAGCGCGTCCACGGCTGCCCGGTAGTCGACACGGGCACGCGGCGTCAGCGTCAGAAAGGGAACGACCGGCAGGCCGCTGTCGCGCAGCAGGCGCTTGGCGATGTCCTTGTCCATGCCGGCCGCCGAGCCCATCACGCCGGAGCCGACGTAAGGAACATTGGCGAGTTCGAGAAGGCCCTGAACCGTACCATCCTCGCCGTTCGGCCCATGCAGCACCGGAACGACCGCGTCGAGGCGCAGGGAACGTGGCGGCGCGCCGCCATTCAGCACGATCGTCTCGCCCGCGCCACCGGGAAGCAGGGCAACCTGCGGCGCTCCCTTCGGGATCTCCAGGGATTGAGCCCCCCTTCCGCCGCCATTGCCGTTGTCGCAGAGAAGCCAGCGTCCGTCCCGGCCGATGCCGATGGGGATGATGTCGTAGCGGTCCGGATCGAGGGCACGCAGAACATTGGCCGCCGACAGCTTCGAGACCTCATGCTCTGCAGAGCGCCCTCCGAACAGAAGCCCGATTGTCTTGCGCGGCTGCGACATGCCCGCTTCCTCCTCTCGCAGCCATCAGGGCCGCATATATAAATCCGATCATGGAAGAGGCGCAGTTAAGGTCTCATGAAGAGGAGCCACCCGCGCCGATCCAGCGGCTTCATATAGGCGGCGATGGCGATAGGGCGAGCGATGAGCCGGCGCTCAGCCCCGTGGATGTCTCATGGCATCGAAGGCATTGGCGAGCGCCACATAACCTTCGACCGGGATGTTCTCGGCGCGGATCGTTTCCTCAAGGTCGGCTGCCGTGATGATCGCGGTCGGGTCGGGAGCAATGGATTTCAGGCTCTGGCGCAGCATCTTGCGGCGTTGCCCAAAGGCGGCGCGGGTGACGGCTTCCAGCGCGCCGATGCGGCAGGGCAGCGGGTTGGTCCGTGGGGTCAGATGGACCACGCTCGACGTGATCTTCGGCGGCGGCACGAAGGCGGAGGGTGGCACGTCGAAGAGGATGCGCGCTTCCGTCCGCCAGCCGCAGAGAACGCCAAGCCTGCCATAGTTCTTCGGATCGCCCTCGTCCGCGACGATACGCTCGGCCACCTCCCGCTGGAACATGAGCGTGAGCGAAGCCCACCAGGGCGGCCATGCGTTTCCAGTGAGCCAATCGGTCAATAAGGCCGTCCCGACATTGTAGGGGAGGTTGGCGATGATCCGCACAGGCCCGTCGCCGACCAGGGGCCGCGGGTCGAATTCCAGGGCATCGGCTTCGATCACATTGAGACGGCCCGGATAGCGCTCGGCGATCTCGGCCAGGGCAGGCAGGCAGCGTGTGTCGCGTTCGATGGCGATCACCTTCCTGGCGCCGGCCGCCAGGATCGCCCGGGTCAGGCCGCCGGGGCCTGGGCCGACCTCGATGACCGTAGTCTCTTCCAGCGGTCCTGCGGAGCGGGCGATGCGGCTGGTGAGGTTGAGGTCGAAGAGAAAGTTCTGACCAAGCGACTTCTTGGCCATCAGCCCGTGCGTGCGGACCACCTCGCGTAAAGGAGGAAGATCGTCGATCTGGCTCATGGGCCACCTAAGCGGGCGGCGAGCTTGAGGGCGGCCATCAGGCTGTCGGGCCGGGCGATGCCCTTGCCGGCGATGTCGAAGGCCGTGCCGTGATCGGGGGAGGTGCGGACGAAGGGGAGCCCTAGGGTCACGTTGACCGCCTCGTCGAAGGCGATGGTCTTGATCGGGATGAGGGCTTGATCGTGATACATGGCAAGCGCCGCATCGTAGCGGCTCCTCGCGCGGTCGTGGAACATGGTGTCCGCCGGCAGGGGACCTGCCACGTCGATACCATCGGCGCGTAGGGTGTCGATGGCCGGGACGATGACGCGCCCGTCTTCCGTTCCCATCGCACCGTTTTCTCCGGAGTGAGGATTGAGACCTGCGAGGGCGAGCCTCGGATTAGGGATGCCGAACCGCTCCCGCAGCTCCCTGGCAACAATGCGCCCGGTGAGGACGATCAGGTCCGTCGTCAGGGATGAAGGAACATCCGAGAGGGGAATATGGACCGTGACGGGGACGACGGCGAGTTGCTCACTCCAGAGCATCATCACCGGATGGTAAGTTTCCTTCCCACCTTGCGCGGCGAGTGCGGCGAGAAACTCCGTATGCCCTGGATGCCGGAAGCCAGCCTCATAGAGCACGTGCTTGGCAATGGGATTGGTCACGACAGCCGCCGCTGCGCCCGCGCGGACGAGCCGTACCGCCGTCTCGATGGATTCGATCACGGATGGCGCATAGGCCGCGTCGGGCTTCCCCGGCTCAGCGGAAACCGAGACGCTCAGTGGAACAACGGGGAGAGCGTTTGCAAAGGCCGACAGGATCTGCCGCGGCTCGACGGACGCGATGGGAATTGTCCACCCGAATGCGTCGGCGACCCGGGCGAGATGATCAGGATCGCCGACAATGGCGAAGGGCGGCAAGGCGGCTCGATCCCGTTCAAGCCAAGCCATCAGGCTCAGTTCCGGCCCGATCCCAGCCGGATCACCTTGGGTAAGCAGGAGAGGGCGCTGGTTCAAACCTGACACCGGGCCTCTGCCCCATCATTCATCGTCAGTGCCGCTGAGATTCTGAGTATATCCCACTTCGCCGAGAGACCGGAACTCGAGGCTGAAGGCGATGGTGTGGTTCTGGTTCTTTTCGCCCGAGTTCCGCACCACCTCGCGCGGGGTCACGCTGTAGCTGATCGAGAAGGTCGTGCACTCGTCGATATAGCCCAGTCCGAGCGACATGCCGCTGACATAAGCGACGTTGTCGTTCTGGTCGATAACCGCTGCCGGATTAATGGCTTGTTGCTGGCGCACCAGGAGGTAGCGATCAAGATCGAGAAGGACCGAGCCTGTCACATACCAATTTGGTGAAATGTCCCACCGGGCGGAGCCGAGCAGGCCCTCGCGGCGCAACGGGAAGCCGATGGCGGGCTGAGCAGCATAGTTGGCATAGGTCAGCGAGGTCGATACCGGCAGGTATGGATTGAAATTCGCCCTGAAGCCGGCTTCGATCCGGTTGACGTCGAAGTCTTCCTGGTCGAAGCGCGCACGAGTCACGACGGCGAAGTTCGCATTCGGGGAGATCTGGAAGCGGCCGACATAGTCGGAAGCGCGTGAATCAAGACCTGAGTCCAGCCCCACATTGGCGAGGTCAGGCTCCCGGAACGAGTTGCTGCCTGCGATCTGGTAAGACTGACCGAACAGCACATTGGCATAGAAATCGTCGGCACCCGTCACCGTGTATTGGATACCGAGGTTGGCGCGAACGCCGCCCTCGACCCTGTCATAGCCGGAGAACTTGTCCCAGTCGAACAGGGAGGTGTCGTCGAAGACAAGGCTCTGGGCATCCTCGTTGGGGAGGCTGCCGACCCGGGTTTCGCTCGGACGGGCGATCACCTGCGCGATCGGCTCGAGGATCTGCTTGCCCGAGGTTCCGAGATTGGCGATGAAGGGATAGCGGTACTCGACGCCGACGGCCGGCATGGCGCGGAAAAGATAATCGTCGTCCGCGTCGATGAAGTTGCTGAGTTGAGCGTTCTGATACCCGTTGAAATCCGGGGAAATCCAGAAATTGTCGGCCCGGACATAGGCAAACGGTGTCCAGACCTGTCCGATCGGATCGACAAACTCACGGCGCCAGGACGCCGTGATCGATGCGCGGGAGGTTGAACCGCTGATGCCGCGGACGAGGCAGGATGCAGGGTCGAAGACGATGCAGGTCTGAGCCACGCCGAAATAGGTCGTGTTGGCGACCGACAGCGGATCGTACTGGGCGGCTTGGCGCGAGAGGCTCGTCACGTTCACGTCGAGGGCGAATTCGCCGCCGATGGTCGAAGGGGTGAAGCGCTTGTTGTAGTCGAGGACCGGAGCGACGACCGGCTGCTGCTTCTGCCACTCGTTGCTCGACAGGGTCTGGAAATAATAGCCCCGGACGTCGAAGAAGGAGCGATCCCCTTGGCCCTGGAGATACAGGGTCGAGATCGATTCCTTGATGTAGTACGCGCTCAGGCTTTCGCTGCGGATCTTGTAGTTCGACAGGAACCACTTGTCCGAGAGCAGGGCGATGTCCCAGCCCCAGCGCCAATTCTGATTGATGTAGAAGAGACCGGTCGTCTCGAGCGAGCCGCGGAAGTCGCGATCCCCGGCCCCGTTGGGAGGCTGGAGGAAGGCGTCGGGCTCCTGCTGCGAGATGCCGGCAGCCCGGACGGTGTAGACGCCGGTCTCGAGCCGGTGGCGCCATTCAGCTTGCGCCAGGAGGCCCTGCCGGCTCAGGAAGGTCGGGTTGATCGTCAGATCGTAATTCGGTGCAATCGCCCAGAAGAACGGGACGGAGACGCCGTAGCCGATCGAGGTGGAATAGACGTAACGCGGCGACAGGAAGCCCGTCTTGCGCTTGACCGTCGGATCGGGGGTCCAGAAATAGGGCAGGTAGGCGACTGGAATGCCGAGGAGCTCGAGGGTCGCATCCTCGTAATAGATCGTCCGCTCGCTGTTGTTGTGGATGATCTTGGCGGCCTTGACCTGCCACAGCGGGGGGCGTTCCGGATTGTCCTTACAGGGTTCGCAGGCGGTATAGGTGCCGCGCTCGAAAACCGTGGTTTCGCCCTCGGCGCGCTCGGCGCGCGGAGCGGAAAATCGGGTCGTGAGGGGACGGCCCTGCTCGACAGTGGTCTGAACCACCCTCAAGGAATCGATGAAACCGTTCTTGAAGTCGTCCGTCAGCTCGAATCGGTCGCCCGTGGCGACGGTTCCGCTGGCATCCGTCAGGCGGGCATTGCCTTCGGCGAAGACGCGGCCGGTGTTGCGGTCGTAGGTGACCCGATCGGCCTGAAGCGTCCGGCCCTGGTAGTTCATCTGGACGTCGCCGGAGGCGGAAATCGTGTTCTTGTCGTTGTCGTAGATGATTTCCTTGGCGTCGACGAGGAGGCGGTCCTGGCCCGATCCCGACTGGGCGCGCCCTGCGATGGCCTCGTTCAGGGTTGCCTGGGCAAGCGCAGGCATAGACCCAGCGGCATAGAGCAGAGCCGCTGCGACCGCAGACGTTGCGATCGTTGTCTTAAGCCGCCGCATCCCCACTCCTTCGCAAACCTTTTTATTGA
Source organism: Microvirga sp. GN3 (assembly GCF_055792825.1). Classification (NCBI taxonomy): domain Bacteria; kingdom Pseudomonadati; phylum Pseudomonadota; class Alphaproteobacteria; order Hyphomicrobiales; family Methylobacteriaceae; genus Microvirga; species Microvirga sp. GN3. The sequence goes on along the minus strand of NZ_JBVVAK010000117.1, from coordinate 6,633 downwards.
GGCCGGTCAGCCGTCCTCTTGGTGCAATAACGCCAAGGTCCCTAAGAGACTGCCTACTACAGCCGGGAACCAGGCCGCAACAAGGGAACTGATGATTCCGGAGGCGCCAAGCTCCGCCATAAGCTCCGTGGCGACATAAAGCACGAAGCCAGCCGCGACGCCACCCAGAACCATCATCGCTACACCGCCAAATCGAAAGAATCTTAACGATACGGATGCGGCCACGAAAACCATGGCGATCAACAGAAGAGGACGGGCCAGAAGCAGGTCGTAATGGAGCCGATAGGTGGTGGTGTTGATATCCGCCTTCTCCATGCGATCGATGGTATCCTTGAGGTCCCAGAACGGGACCGCATCGGGGTCGATGAAGCTCTGTCGAACCTGCGAGGGCTGCAGACTTGAGGCGATCAGATAGCGGTCATGGGCCTGAGGCTCCTCGGTAGCCGAGAGGATTCGAGCATCCTTCAGCTCCCAGAAGCCCTCATGCAGGGTCGCCTCCCTGGACTCGACACGGTGAGTGAAGGTTCCCGCATGATCGAAGGCATAGACGGTGACCCCGTAAAGGGTCGCCGAGTCGGTGGCTGAGGCATTCGCTCGGAAGATGGCCTGTCCGTCCTGGCTCCTCTGGCGGATCCAGATCGGCTTCTCCCTGGTCTGAACGGCCCGGGAGAAAATCTGCGTCTCCAAGGCAGATGCGCGCTGTTTGAGGACGGCCGAGACCGGGTTGTAGACGGTCACGGACACGACGCCGATCAACAGGGCGATCAGAATCCCCGGCTGCAGGAATTGCCACGCGGAAATGCCGGCCGCCCGCGCTACCACCAGTTCGAGCTTGCGGCTGAGCTGGAGGAGGGCGGCCATGCTGCCGAACAGCACGGCGAAAGGCATGACCTGCTCGGCGATGGCTGGTGTGCGGAACAGGGCAAGCTGGGCGATCACCCCGGTCGTTGCGGCCGGCGCATCACCGGCCCGGCGCATGAGTTCCACGAAGTCCAGGGTGTAGACGAGAGTGAAGACAGTCGCGAAGACCAGGAAAATAGTCTTAATAAACTGTCGCGAGAAATAAAACCCGAGGGTGCGGCCGATCAGCATGGTCAGGCCTTCTGAGGTGCGGGAGAGCGCGACGTTAGCAGATTGCGGATGGCCGCATGCAACCGAGCTTGTGCCGACCGCATGGCCGGTCCCTTGAAGATGAGCAGCAGACTGACGAGAATCCCTGCCAAGGGTACACCGTAGATCGCAACCACCGCCAGAGGCGTCCGTGCGACGGCGCTTGATGCGGCAAAGCCGAGAATTCTCAAGAGCACGATCGCAACGACCGCGCCGGCGATGGCAAGGCCGCGGCCCTGCCGGGTCGTCCGGGCTTCGCCCAGGGCAGCGAAGGCAATGACCATCATGGCGAGCGGATAGAGCCAGGACGACAGGCGATCGTGCAACTCGGCCCGGAAGCGTCCACGCTGCTCCTGATAGAGCGGCTCGTTCTTATCCGGGAAGAGGAGCTGGGTGGTGCTCCGCTCACGCGGCTTGTAGATGACCTCCCCGCCTTCCTTGTTGAAGGCGGACAGGTCGACCGCATAGCGCTCGAAGGCCACGATCGACGAATCGCGGCTGCTTGGTTCCTTCCGCTGAACGCTGCCCTTCTGGAGCACGAGATAGGCGTTTCCGCCCTGCTCGACGGTCTGGCCGCGTTCGGCGAGATAGACGATGGCTTTGTCCTTCTCCCGGAGATCTTCCATGAAGATTCCGAGGAGGGCATCTCCGGAGCGCTCCCGATAATGGAAGGTGATGCCGCTCTCCAGGGTGATGAACTGCCCTTCCTTGGCCATGGTCCCCACGAAATCGGCCCTGATCTTCGTGAACAGCTGGCGCAGTTCCTGGAAGCTTGCGGGCATGAGATAGATCGAGATGATGGCCACGACGGCGCAGACGAAGGTGGCCAGGGCCAAGAAGGGCCGCAGAAGGCGCTGTGGTGGCATGCCGCCGGCGCTCATGACGATCAGCTCGGAATCGCCGTTCAGCTTGTTCAGGGTGTAGAGCGTGGCGAGAAACAGGGCGACTGGGGCAATGACATTGATCAGGGCGGGCAGGGACAGGCCCGTCACCGTGAGGAAGATCATCAGAGTCTGACCCTTGCCGGTCAGCAGGTCGAGTTCGCGCAGGGCCTGCGTGATCCAGATCACGCCCGTCAGCGCGACGAGGCATGCGGCGAAGGCATTGAAAGTGTTTTTGAGGATGTAGCGTTCGAGAAGTGTCATAAAGCCCTTCGCCCCCGGGCGGTGGAGCCCTGGGTATCGTGTCACATGATCTCAGGCAAGATGGCTGTTTTCAACAGCCCGAGATTGCGCCGATTTCACGGCAGCTTCCCCGTGCCTTAACCCGCCATATGATATATGTCCCAATCGTCAGCGTCGCAGCCGGCCCGAAGACCGGCGATGTGCATCAAAACAAAGAGGATTTCATGGCCGACAGCTTCAAGATCGACTTTCAGGCCCACGGCAAGGTCGAATCCGGCGATCTCATCGTCTTCGTTGGAGAGAATCTCAAGCCCACGGCCGTGGTTGCCAAGCAGCTGGGCCCGAAGACCGTCGATCTCATCGCCAAGGCTGCGGCCGCCGAGAATTTCAAGGGCAAGGCGAAATCCGCCATGTCCATCGTCGTTCCCGCCGGCTTGCCGGTCGATAAACTGATCGTGATCGGCACAGGCGGAGAGAAGGACCGGGCCAATCTCGATTTCGCTCAGTTGGGTGGCCTGATCGCCGGAAAGGTGAACGGAAAGCTTGCGACGGTGGTGCTGGATCTGCCCGAGATCGAAGTCTCGCCGGATGCGGTTGCCGATATCGCGCTGGGCGCTCAGCTGCGCCGCTACAGCTTCGACCGCTACAAGACCAAGAAGGAGGACAACGGCGCCAAGAATGACGGCCGCCTCGTCCTCAACGTAGCAGATCCCGCGGCGGTCAAGAAGATCTACAAGGCCCGCGAGGGCGTCCAGCAGGGCGTCATCATGGCCCGTGACCTCGTCAACGAGCCGCCGAACGTCCTCGGTCCGCAGGAATTCGCTGCCCGCGCCCAGGCCCTCACCAAGCTGGGCGTCGAGGTCGAGATCCTCGACGACAAGGCCATGCGTAAGCTCGGCATGCATGCGCTTCTCGGCGTGGCGCAGGGTTCCGTACGCGGCGGCCGGGTCGCCATCATGCGCTGGAACGGCGGCAAGGCCAACGACAAGCCCATCGCCTTCATCGGCAAGGGCGTGGTGTTCGATTCCGGCGGCATCTCGATCAAGCCGGGCGCCGGCATGGAGGACATGAAGGGCGACATGGCGGGCGCAGCCTGCGTCGTCGGCCTCATGCATGCGCTCGCGAGCCGCAAGGCGAAGGCCAATGTGGTCGGCGCCATCGGCCTCGTCGAGAACATGCCGGACGGCAACGCCCAGCGCCCAGGCGACATCGTCACCACCATGTCCGGCCAGACCATCGAGATCATCAACACGGATGCCGAAGGTCGCCTCGTACTGGCGGATGTGCTCTGGTACGTGCAGGACCGCTTCAAGCCGAAGTTCATGATCGATCTGGCGACCCTGACCGGTGCGATCCTCGTGGCGCTCGCTCAGGAATATGCGGGCCTGTTCTCGAACAACGACGAACTGGCGGAGCGCCTGACGGCAGCCGGCAAGGCGACGGGCGAACGCGTGTGGCGCATGCCGCTGGGGCCGGAATTCGACAAGATGATCGAATCCAAGTTCGCCGACATGAAGAACTCGGCGGGCCGCTTCGGCGGTTCGAGCACGGCGGCGGCATTGCTCCAGCACTTCGTCAACGATGTGCCCTGGGCCCATCTCGACATCGCCGGCACCGCCATGGGCTCGCCGGCGACCGAGATCAACAAGGGCTGGAGCTCCGGCTGGGGCGTGCGCCTTCTCGACCGTCTCGTGCGCGATCACTACGAGGCCTGAGGATGATGGTGGAAAAGGACCTCGGACGCACTGCAACCCTTTGCAGTCGCAAGGGATTGTGATCATCGATGACCGAGGTCCTTTTCTATCACCTCCAGCATCAGCCGCTCGAGGCCGTGCTGCCCACGCTCCTGCAGAAGACCCTGGAGCGGGGCTGGCGCGCGGTGGTGCAGGTGACGACGGAAGAGCGCATGTCCGCGCTCGACGATCACCTGTGGACTTTTACCGACGAAAGCTTCCTGCCGCACGGCACGGACCGCGAGGCCCATGCGGCGGATCAGCCGATTCTCATCTCCCTGTCAGGTGAAAATCCCAACGGCGCCTCGATCCGCTTTCTGGTTGAAGGCGCCGAGCTGCCGGGAGACATCGCCTCATATGAGCGGCTCGCGATCCTGTTCGACGGCAACGACATCCAGGCCCTCGCCGTCGCCCGCGACCAATGGCGCGCCGTGAAGGAGGGCGGCCACGACGCGACCTACTGGCAGCAGGACGAGCGTGGACGCTGGCAGCGGAAGGCGTGAGGCCGAACACGAACTCTTCATCGCCTCGGAACTTGCAACGGGAGGGATGCTCTCCAGTTTCAGGAAAGCCAAAAGGATTTCCTGATGACCCGAGCGATGCGTCTTCCTCTCTATGCTGCCCTTGTCCTGTCCCTGGTGATGCCCCTTGGGGTTGGGGCACAGGAGCAGGCGGGCAATCGGGAGCAGCAGTCCCAGCAGCAGGAGGCGCGCCGGCCCCGTCCGGAGGCCAGGGAGACGCAGGCGCTGCCGCCGGAATCGGTGACGCGCCACAGCCTGCAGCTTCCGGGACGGACCTTGTCTTTTACCGCCACCGCAGGACATCTGACGCTGACGGATCAGCAGGGCGCGGCCCAGGCCGAGATCGGATTCGTCGCCTATACGCGCGACGATGCAGACGTGGCGAAGCGACCTGTGACATTCGCCGTGAATGGCGGGCCGGGGGCATCCTCCGCTTACCTTCATCTTCTTGCGGTCGGTCCCTGGCTTCTGCCGCTTGATGGACCGACGATCAGCCCCTCGGCTCCGCCGGCGCTCGTGCCGAATGCTGAAACCTGGCTCGACTTCACGGATCTTGTCTTCATTGACCCGCCCGGCACCGGCTACAGCCGCGTGATCGGCGGCGATCAGGTGCGGGAGCGGTTCTATTCCGTTGGAGGCGATATCGACGGACTCGCTGCCTTCGTCATGCGCTGGCTGAAGGAGAAGAACCGTCTCAATTCGCCGAAATTCTTCGTCGGCGAGAGCTATGGCGGCTTCCGTGGGCCGCTCTTGGCGCAGAAGCTGCAGAGCGATCAGGGCATCGGCTTCAGCGGTCTCGTTCTCGTCTCGCCGGTCTTCGATTTCGATTGGCTGGAGCAGGGAGCCGCGGGGGCGCCCTGGACCAATGCGGCGCTCCTGCCGTCCCTTGCTGCTGCAAAACTCTCGCGCACCGAGCCGGTGTCGCGCGATGCCCTCAAGGAGGCGGAGGCTTACGCATCAAGCGAGTATCTTGTCGATCTCATGCGAGGTTTGCAGGACAAGGAGGCGGTCGATCGGATCAGCCGGCGCGTGGCGGAATTGAGCGGGCTCGATCCCGAACTGACGCGCCGCCTTGCCGGGCGCATCGACATGCGCACGATCCAGCGGGAGCTGCGGCGTGCTTCGTCCGAGATCGTCAGCGCCTATGATACCAACGTCGCCATCGCCGATCCCAATCCCACATCCCAGTCCTCGCGCTTCGAGGATCCGGTGCTCGATGCGATGACGGCGCCTTTGTCGAGCGCGATCATCCAGCACCTAACCCATACCCTGAACTACAAAGCGGAAGGGCGCTACAACCTCCTGAACGGATCGATCAACGGTGCATGGCGCTGGGGCGGGGGACGTAATGGTCCCGAAAACCTCGACGAGTTGCGTCAGGCCCTTTCTCTCGACGGCAAGCTGCGCGTGCTTGTCACCCACGGCTTCACCGATTTGGTGACGCCGTATTACGCCTCCCAACTTCTGCTGAACCAGCTTCCCGAACTCGGCCCGCAGAAGCGTGTGGCTTTGAGTGTTTACGAAGGCGGCCACATGTTCTATTCGCGACAGGCGTCACGGCAGGCTTTCAAGGCCGATGTGCAGCGGCTCTTCGAGGAGGCCCTGCAGGCGAGGGCGGCCGACAACAGGGATTGATGGTGATGCGTACAAAAGTTCTCTCGGGCGTCGCTTTTGTGGCGTTGGCTTTGGCTGGCTGCACCAGCACGAGCAGCACGCTGCCTTCCGCTGCAGTTGCGACGGCTCCTGCGCCCACAGCCTCATTGGGGCCGGTCATCGAAGGACCGGTTCTCGGGCCGGACGGCCGCTGCACCGGAACCGCCTCGGGTACAGCTTCCGCCATCGAGCCCGGCATCACGGAATGCGATCTTGTGCGTCTGAAAGGCAAGCCCGCCACGGATGTGCTCGTCGGCGAGAGCGGCAAGGGACAGCGCGAAGTTCAGGTGCTCTATTCAGAACCCGGTGGACGCGAGCTGTATTTCTTCGTGAACAACCGGCTCGATCGGGTGGTGAAGCCTTAAAGCAGTCGGCCCTGAATAATGCGGAAGCACAAGGCCGGTGCTGGGTTTCAGGCAACCTGAGAAGTATCCGGTTGCGCGATTGAGCTCATCAGAGCTGCAATGATCCAGGCCATAATAAGCCTGAGCC
>NZ_JBVVAK010000116.1:0-24796 GCF_055792825.1 Microvirga sp. GN3 | reverse complement strand
CCTACAAGGACATCCTCGATCATTGCTGTGACGCGTGGAACAGGCTCACCGAGCAGCCCTGGACGATTATGTCCATCGGCTTGCGCGACTGGGCACACGGGTTCTGATCACCAGGACGTGGTATGAGCCGCTCGATCTCCAGCTCCAGGGCATAGCGGGCGGCATGGGCCTGGGTGACTTCGAGCCGGGCGACTTCCAAAGCAGCGCGAGCGATCTCCAGATCACCCGCGCGGGCTTCGGCCGCCAGACGGGCAGCGCGCTCGGCGCGGATCATCGCGTGAGCGTCGGCCAGACTGGAGGGGAGCGGATCGGGGTGATTTGCCACGCTCCGAGTCTGCCACGGAAGTGTTGATTTGCAAGGCTTTGATGCTCATCCGGCGGCGGTCGGGCGCCAGGTTTGCTGGGGATTGCGCCAGTCGATGCCTTCCAACAGATAGCCCAACTGCGCGGTGGAAATCGACACCGTCCCGTCGGCCGGCGAGGGCCACAGAAAACGTCCCCGATCAATGCGCTTCGAGAACAAACACAGGCCCTGCCCATCGTACCAAAGGACCTTGATCAGATCGCCTCTGCGGCCACGGAAGACAAACAGGTTGCCCGAATGCGGATCACGTTTGAGCGTCTCCTGCACCAGTAGGGAGAGGCCACCAAAGCCCTTACGCATGTCGGTGTGGCCGGTGGCGAGCCATACGCGCACGCCGGTCGGCACCGGGATCATGCCAGGCTCTCCACCACCTGCAGCACCCGCCGCAGCGCTTCGGCATCGACCTCGCGATCCACGCGAATGCGGCGCCCGCGGCCCAGGATGATCTCGATCAGGCCGGTGCGCCGCGATGGGGAGGTCACCGACGGAGCCTGGGCTGGGACGGGTGTGATCTCGACCGGCACGAAGGTGGGCTCGGCATCGCCAAGCCGCCCTTCGCGGGCCAGGCGGCGCCAGGTGAAGACGACGCTGGGCGCGAGACCATGGCGGCGGGCCACTTCGGTCACCGTCATGCCCGGCTGCATCGTCTCTTCCACGATCCCGAGTTTGTCCTGGAGGCTCCAACGCCGTCGGCGCTCTATGCCGAGAACTTCGATCTTCATCAATCTACTGACCTTAAAGCGAGCCTTAAGGTCAGAACGTCACACGCAAACCTCACTCTCACAAGAGGGCGCACACCAAGTGCATACTATTTGCGCTGGTTGTGGTCAAGACGAGCGCATCGTGCGCAGCCGAAGGGTCATGTCAGTAAAAGTGATCCCGCTTCTAACTCCGCTGCACTGGGCCTGATGCAGTGAAAACTATCTAGAGAAGCTCGGTGCCGTCGCGATAGGTCGTGGGCGATGGCCGCGCGAGGTCTCTGAAAAGTTCTGGTCGGTTATGCCCGCAATAGAGGAGGGATGTCCTTCATTGGGCGTATATCTAGACCGGACCGCCTCGCTCGGACGATGAGTGCCTCCAAGCCGGAGGTGGGGCAGCCGTGCTTCGAGGGCTTATCACTGACATCGTGCGTATAGACAACGAGCCATTCCTTGTTTGTTGCCGCCCGTTCGATCAATTCGCCCATATCGTACAAATACTCGCCTCTTTGGCCTGAGGCCGATACGGAGGAAAGAGATAGGTTGATCGCAGACAACTCAGAGAAATCGACCCATTTCACATTCGGCTTATCCCCTACGCCTCTTGCAAGGCCGAACTGGCGCTTAATGAATAACTTGCAGCGCAGCGTCGTGTGATTGTACGGATAGGCAAAGCTGGAAAGGCTTAGTTGGGGAAGTGCATCCTTCAAGAAATCTTTGTTCTTGAAGATCGAGCGCTGAAACTCATATGGGGAGCTCTTCACTGCACTTATATGATCGAAAGTGTGGCAGCCGATTTCATTCCCTGAAGACCAGGCGTCCTGCAGATCGTCTATGGTAAAGTAGTCTAGCCCCTCGACAGTTCGATTGCACAGTCCTCCGCTCGCAAAGTAACTCGCAGTCGCTTCATAATCAGAAAGGACAGCGCCACCAACGGTCCAGGAGTTTCTCGCAAAATCGTCAAAGCATATGGTCAGAATGCCTCGCTCTAGCTCTACATACCGCGGCTTTATTGTTATCTCGTGAGCGACACGTTTCCGAAGTCTCTCAATCTTGCTGAGGTGCACTTTGGCCCTCCCAATTTGGCTTGGACCTTATGTCCTGTCCCTCGAACTCTTCAAAAAAATAAATGAAACGAGTGTGGACCGTCTAGGGTGACCATTATGAAAGCGGGAGTAGTCCAAGTGATCTTTCTACTTGGACTTGGCGCTCTGGCGACATGCTGTTGTTGTCATCTCCCAGATTCTGTTCCTCTCGCCGACATTGAATAGCGCTGAAACGATTATTGCTAGAACGGTGTACCTCATAAGGGTCTGTTCCGAGCATTGCTCGGGCATCGACCTGAACCGCGAACAAAGAACATAATGGAAGAAGCATCGTGAAATGCGGGACTAGAGGAGTTTATCTCCCCGGTTCCAATCGACACATGCCGCGAGCTTAGAGGGCATAGGATGGCATGCGTCGAGCAACGCATTACTCCATCATGTCACGGGACTCAAACTTGGCGTCTGGCTAGGGAGCCGCTCAATGCTGAAATAAAGCTACAACTATGAGGTAGAGGTCATGCGCCTGAATGAACTAGTACGGTGTTCTCTCCTCAAAATGCTGCTCATGAGATTCTAAGTTGCGGTTATTTGATGTAATTTGGAAATTGCAGGCGACCCAAATTCTGACAGGACAATGAAGATCGAACTTTTTCCGGCTAAGCAACTGCCGAGAGATCTTGCGCTGCGTTGGGCTGAGATCCAACAGTCCAACCCTCAGCTTTGTAGTCCGTTCTTTCGACCTGAATTCACCGCAGCCGTATCGGCAATACGTAGTGATGCTTTCACAGCCTCCATCGATGATGGAGCGGCATTTTTCTCCTTCCAGCGAGGTCGATTCCGGTTCGCCCGACCTATCGGAGGGGCCGTATCCGACTACCACGGCGTGATCGGTCCTCAAGGCTATGAGTTCAATCCAATAGAGTTGCTTTTGGCGTGTGAGTTACGTGGATATGACTTTGACCACGTTCCAGCTTCACAATCGCCATTTGCGTCCTGCGCTATAGCTGAAGGGAACTCCTACATTCTCGACATTAGAGAGGAGAGCGCCAGCGGTAAGGGAGAGCATTCCCGATATGCAGGCAAGAAACGCAAGCTGGAACGTGAATTTGGACCGGTCGAGATCGAACTCGACTCTCAGGATCCAAACGTTCTGCAACTCTGTCTCGAATGGAAATCGGCGCAATATCAGCGAACTGGCGGGAATGATCTCTTTGCAAGGCCCTGGGCCCAGGCGCTCGTCAAGGCCATCGCATCTCAGCGAGGGGCAGGATTCTCCAGTTTTGTGTCGGTACTACGTGCTGGCGGCCGTCCTGTCGCGGCTCACTTCGGTGTGAGATCTAGTGGCGTTTTGCACTACTGGTTTCCTTCCTATGATACTGCATTCAGCCGGTACTCACCCGGTATGCTCCTGCTGTTATCAATGATTTCCAAGGCGCATAATTTTGGGATCACGACCATCGATTTCGGAAAAGGCGAGGCCGATTATAAAGAGCAGCTTTGTAATCGAACCGTGCGGATGCTCGAAGGTTCCGTAGCGATAAATTCGCGACTACTGGCACTGCGCAGAATTCCGAAAGATGCACTGAACTGGGCACGAGAGACGCCGTTGCTCAAAATGATTCCCATGGAAGCTAGAATATTTCTGCGACGGATAGAAAGAAGTCGACGTTACAGCTAATTGCTAGAGGTAATTAGCTTCAAAACACGAACCAGTAAGAGCTTGCAGGGATAAATCGAAAGCGCCGAGCTGAAGCGCTGACGGATTGTTCACCTTGGTCGTCGAATGCTTGTCAGCGAAGATTGTTTTTCTTCACGCTAGCGGAAGAAGAACAATCTCCGAATATAGAGCATCCAGATCCTCAGAAACATGATCGGGTGTGCGGAAGCTATAACTCTGGGTAATGTGCCAGCTGCCCGGTCGGGGTGAGGGGAGGATACGATCGTCGACGACCGCCGCGATCGTTTTTTGCCGTCTGAGAACGGCTAGCTTGACGCGCTCGAGATGACGGGCCAACAGGGACGGCATGCTGCAATACAAGATTTCAGAGTAAAATAGCACTGGAATGTGGTTCAGCTTTCCGCCGAAAGGTCTGCGCTTTATCACGAGATAGCAGCATTCGGCATCTTCCCTCACGACCATATGCAAGACATCGTGAGAAGCGTGGTCGTCCAGAATGCGACGATCGGAATCTCCGATCAGATCACGTATCCTGTTTCGATCAAAGATAATGGATGGGCGTGTGTTGCGCAGGGTCTTCGGGCTTGTCCACGGCAGGAATACATTTTTCCGGACCTCGAGGTTCTTGAAGTGCAGGGGAGGGAGCATCGCCTTGGCTTCAGGGCCCGGGGTGAAACTCGTATAGTAGATATCCTTGTTCTGCGTCGCTGCCTTTAACAGCAGCGCACCAAGGCCGCGATGCTCCGGACACACATACCATGATGTTAGGTTGCAGACAGGAACCGTCCTGCCGTCCAGGTGACGTTCTGAGTAGATCGTGCCGATAAACCCGACGATCTGGCTACCCTTTGTCAGTACGAATCCAAGGTTTGGAGAAGCATCGACCCACTTGTACTCGAATAGCCGTCGCCAATCGTCTGCTTCGATGTGTCTATTCCTGAATCCTTCGTGCAAGAGCGAGCAAATTGCCTCGATATCGTTCGGATGTCCCGGGCGTACATGCAGCTTGTCGGGGGATCGGTCGTCCCCGTTGGAGCTGACGTTCTCCCAGATTAGCTTGGAGAGGCGTTCGGTACTGGGAGCTAGGAATAGCGCATCGAGCGGAAGCCCAACGCTGAAACGTTCTTCTATCTCAATCAGAAGCGTCAGCATTTGAAGTGAATCCGCGCCGGCTTCCAAAAAGCTTTCGGTTGGTTTGATGGGAAAGCCGAAAACACGCTCGCAAATGTGGGCAAGTTCGATCTCGAGCTCTTGCGACGTTTCCACCGTTGTTTGGCGGGTGCGGCCGTTAGTGCCGTCAGGCAGTCCGGTCGCCACGATTGCGTCGACTGCGGCCTCTCTGATGCGAACGATTGCCTGTGGGTTTTGGAGGGCGCTGATGTTCTTTGGTTCCCGCCCGTTAACTGCATCCCGAGCGGCTGCTTCGGATCTTTTTCCGTTGAATGTCCTTGGCAATTCATCAACCTGGATGACTTTTGCAGGCACAAGTGCCATTGACCCCTGCGCCGCCAGGGTGGAACGGATGCGTTTGGAAAGTTGGAGATCCAAGACATATCCTGCGCGGAGCACAACGAGGACGATCATTTGCGAGCCGCCGAGTTGATCTGGGGCCTCCTGCTCGACCGCCATAGCCTCGACGATCTCACTAATCGACTGTAGGATGTTATAGATTTCCGCGGGGCCGACGCGGATGCCCCGGATGTTCAGAACACCATCGGAACGACCATGAAGCCGTGCGCCGCCGCGAGGGCTGAATTCGACGAGGTCGCCGTGCGTCCAATAAGGCGGATTTTGCGCAAAATAAGCATTATGGAAACGGCTGCCATCCTCATCGCCATAGAATCCCAGTGGCCGCGAGGGGAATGGATTGACACAGACCAACTCACCGATCTGTGCGGTCGGATTGTCCGGAGGTGGCAGCGAACGTACGTCCAGGCCGAGACTCCGGCATTGAGCCTCGCCACGATAGACCGGCAACAGTGGGTTCCCAAGCACGAAACAACCGATGATGTCGGTACCGCCTGAGATAGACTGCAAGGGAACGGCTTTGACGTGATCGCGGACCCAATCATACTGGCGGTCGTAGAGGATCGAACCTGTCGAGAGAACCGACCTCAGGGAGGGGAAGTTGAATGTTTGTTTGGGCGAAAAGGCTGTTGTTTCACAAAGTTGCAGGTAGGCGGGGTTTGTCCCAAAGACCGTTACGTTCTCTTCGGAGACGATCCGCCAAAGGGTTCCGGGATCTTGGACAGGCCCGTCGTAGACTACGATCTCGACGCCCGATGCAAGAGCCGAGAGTTGCCAGTTCCACATCATCCACGCGCACGACGTCTGAAAGAATAACTTATCACCTGGCTTTAGATCACAATGAAGACGATGTTCCTTGAGATGTTCTAGCAATGTACCTCCGGTCCCGTGCACAATGCACTTAGGCGCGCCGGTGGTTCCTGATGAGAACATGATAAAAAGTGGATGGTTGAAGGAATACCGTTGCCATAGGAACTCTGGATCTTCATGTTGGCCAATGAGCGCAGAGTAGCGTTCCACAGGCAGACTGACGCCTGAAGGTATTTCTCCGTCATCCAGTGCAATGATCTGCGTCAAGGATGTGAGCCGCGCTGCCACGTCGGAAGCCCGGGCAGCGACGGATACTCCAACATCCCATAGTTCCTCTTGAAAATTCGCGAGCAGCACGCTTGGGTGAAGAGGTTCGAACCGCGCGATAATGGCGAAGGCTCCCATATCCGGCGCGCAACTCGAATAGACAGCCCCGACCGCAGCAGCTGCAAGCGCCGCCACGATAGCCTCGGAACCGTTGCGGGAAATTGCGACGACACGGTCCCCCTCCCGGACGCCGATGCGGCGCAAGTATGACGCCAAGTTCGTCACGCGTCGGTAGAGTTCTGAGCGTGTTAGACGCTCGCGGGGTCTGTTTATATGATAGGCGGTCAGCGCAAAGCGCTCTCGGTCCTCGTTTGAGCCTAGGGCGATCTCCGCATAATTGAGTCGAATGTTCGGAAAGAAAGTCACACGTTCGCAGGTGTCGCCCTTGCAAACTGGCCTGAGTGACCCTTCATGCGCTATCGCGCACCATGCGAACAACAAGCTCCAAAAGATTTCAAGCTCTCTAAGCGCAAATTGCTCGAACACCGCAAAAGTGCCAAAGTGGTACCCCGTCTTCGCCGCGCAGTAACGCATGAAGGTCGACAGTTGAGAGGCTTCGGCATGTTCTTGATCTGGAGTGAAGATAGGCCCGCTATTCGTCACTTGAACATTCCTTGAATTGCCTAGCTAGTTTCAGCAATGTTCTGGAGAACACAAGTCGATGGCGAGACACGTTTCAGTGATGCGTCCCTCAATTCTCAAGACCTGTCGAGCTGATAGCGATCATGTCCCTTCGAAACTGCCTTAAATGATGCCAAAAGGGCATTGCCTTTTTCCGAGTGCGGTATCGCCATCCGAACTCATTCTCAAATGCTAGTCGATGCATTGCGCGGCGGCCAGACGGTTATTCAGACCCTGTTTGCAATTCCGAGGTAGTGAAAATGCTGATCGGGAAGAGCAAGCCCGACAAGCAGGGTAAATGATGACACACCACACGCCGATGTCACTGTGACTTCCTCTCAATCACTCACCACATCCTCTGAGTTTGACAGGTACTTCTACTTCAAAGGCGGGGCTGAATAGCAATACGGGGCTAGTGCCGCCGACTAAGCCTGGGCTGCGGCACTTTCTCTGACAAGCTTCACAATGAGATCGACTGAGTCAATTCGCTCTAGATCCAGTCCAATGTCTGCGAAATTCATGCCAAACTCCTGTTCCAGGAAGACGACCAAATTGACGGCCGCAAGAGAGTCGAGGCGGCCCTTGCCGAAAAGAGACTCGCTTTCGCATAGTGGAGCCTCGTCGTTTCTCTCTCGCAGCATCTTCGTCATGAATGCTGACACTTTGCTGTAATCCGTCATTTCAGGCATCCCGCATTTTAAGACAATTGTCGCTCGGAGAATTAAGCCTCGGCTTGCAATCTGCTTTCGCGCTCCAGCTCTGCAATCAGCGCCTTTCGGTCGATTTTTCCATTAGAGTTTAGGGGGAGACTTGCGAGACATTTAACTGTGGTTGGTACCATATAGGCTGGGATCCGTTGCTTGAGCGCCTCCCTGATCGTGGACTCCTTCATCTCAGTTCCGGCTACGAAGCCTAGGATTCGTTCCGCGCTGCCATAGATGATCGGCCACGCCACAGCTGCGGCCATGTCGGTCCCGGCCACTGTGCGCAAGTGAGCTTCAATCTCTTCGAGTTCAACGCGGTTGCCGCGAATCTTCACTTGATTGTCGATACGTCCGAGATGATGAAAGATTCCGTTCCCGTCCTGCATGGCGAGATCCCCTGTGAGATACCATCGCTTCCCATCAATTATCGGAAAGCGGGCCGCGGTAATCTCCGGGGCATTTAGGTAACCTTCCGCGAGTTGCGGGCCGGCAAGTGCGAGCTCACCCTCTTGACCGCTCGGCAGGAAGCGAAGCCTTTCGTCGACAATGGCCGCGCTCATGCCAGGAAAAGGATGGCCGATAGCGATCACGTCACGCTTGGCCGTTACCGCAGGAGGGTTGGTAACCTGCTGCAAGAGGCAGGCGACCGTTGCTTCGGTTGGCCCGTAAAGATTATCGACAATGCTATTCGGAGCTGCTGCCTTCCATGCCAGCGCTGCCGATGTTGGAAGCGGCTCGCCACAAAATGCCGAGATTCTCAGGCTGGGGAGGGATCCTGGTTGAAGCATCTGCATATGCTTTGCGAGGATAATGCTCGAGGGTACATTCAGCCACGTGGTGATTTGGTGATCCTTGATAAACTTTATCAAGGACAGAGACTGATTGGGTGGCACAACGTGAAGACAGGCGCCGCCCCACCACGCGGAGAACATGTTATGCACCGACAGGTCAAAGGTCAGGTCAATCCCCTCACCGGCACGGTCACCAGGTTCAATCTTGTATCGGTCGAGGATCGTCCGAATATAATGGTGCACGGCGCCGGTTGAAATCATGACGCCCTTGGGAATGCCTGTGGTTCCGGAAGTGAACTCGATATAGGCGAGATCGTCCGCAGTCAGGGCAACTGGGGACGTGGCACGATGCGAGCAGGGAAGCGTGTCTAAGGCATATAAGGCGCCATCGTGTCGGAAGGAAATATCATCAGCGATTTTCCTGTCTGGCAGAATGAGAAGGCGTGGGCAGGATTCAAGAACTCTCTCCGTCAGAAGCATCGCTCCGCGCCGGTCTACCACGAGGGCATCCAGACAGACGAGATCTAGAATAGTCAGGATACGCTCTTCCGGGGCATTTAAGCCGATAGGCACGTAGGCTCCGCCAGCCCAACATGTTCCTACAACACCGATCAATGCTTCAAAACCTCGAGTGCCTAGAACCCCAACCCGCATGGGCTTTTGCGATTCCAGCCCCAGCAGAACTGTCGCGAGGTCTCGTGCCTTACCTGCAAACTCGGCATAGGTGAGTTCGATTCCGTCGATCCAGAGGGCCGGCCGATCTGGAATTTCGAGGCTGTTTGCATACAATGGGACCGTCAGGTTATAGCTCATGCTCTCATTCCACAGCGAGAAGTTACAGGTTGCCGGCACCGCATCTTAGCCTCCGAAGAGATAGAGTAAGAGCTGAAGATGGTCGCCTAGAGACATAGTGGAATTTCTTGGCGTGTAGTCGAAAACTTGGATCACGCAGAAGAATGCCATGACGCAAAGTGCGGGAACGACCTTGCCGCGAAAAAGACCTTCGCGCACAACTTTCTTGCGCGTCTGTGAGATCGATATTCCTGCAGCGAGAATGGCGCAGTAAACCGCATAGGTCTGAAAACCGACAAGTGTCTGGCACCAGCCGGCCTCAGCGACAAGGTGGATGTCGCGAATGAAATGAAACAGCCAGTTTCCTACGCCGGCTGCCATAAACGTGGCAAAGGCAATGCGCAGTGTTGGGCGATCTTTGAAATAGCGCAGGAATGTCGGCATGAAGAAGAACTCAACTAGCAACTCCTTGAAATAATAGAAGTACCGGTTCCAAAACTCGGCGATCGAGGTGGCTTCCAGCGGGCGATATGTATTCCGAAGCAGTTGGAAACCCGCCATCCTGGCGACGGCCACGCTGGCATGACCGAGAATTGATAAGTCTATGATTTCTACAAAAAAGTTGAGAATGAGGCTCTTCCAAGTCAGCGCGACGGCGTACGGTTCGCTTGTTCCGAATTTTGCGACAACGGCGTCGAATCCTGGAATGCCGAGAAGATTGTGAAAGGTAAGATTTATTATTTCGCGTAGGGCAACGAGCGCGAGACACCAAGCCATCAGCTTGACACTCTTGATCTGGACAACGGCGAGTTCTTCTGGACTTTTCGCTTCAACTTTACGGAGATAAGTCATCCCTTTTCCAATTGGTGTATGATCTATACTCCAAATGGGGCGCAAAACGCCAAGCTGCGCATGGATCGGGCTGGGACTCCGCGTCCTCTGATCGAGAAAAGCGTATCCAATGTACCAGCAGTATACGGAGAAAAGCAGCGTGAAGGCCCATAGAGCCACCTTTGCAATACCGCTGAACCAGGGAGCCGAAGCGACTAGTGCAAGGGCGAAGAAGGCAACGATAAGAGAGAGCGTGGGCCTGCGGGCAAGAAAGCTCTTAGGGTGCGTACGTACCCATTGAATCGCTAAAACGGAAACGGCGTAAAGTAAGATCAGTGCGCCGCTGTTGATAATGAGCAGCAGCGTACGTTCGCTGATGCCCTCGGCGGCGCCGATATCTGCAAGAGTTTTCCCACCTGCGATAAGCCGCGCCACCGCAAAGCCCGCGGTAGTAATGAGTAGGATCCAATATCGATATGCTCCGCCAAAGGCGATAGTCGCTGCTGCGAGGGTCCAGAGAGGGCCATAGCGCGGTGAGTATGCTGTGGCCATGAGGCCGAAAACTATCGAAAGCGCAATCCGCCCCTGCCAAGTTTGTACAAAGGAGACAAAGGATGGTGAGGAGAGGCTGTTGACGTGCCACGGAGGTTTGACTACGGGCCAAATAGGCCTCGCCTGAACCGAGAAGGCGGTGTTCCATGCCATGGTTGTGCCTCCAACGCCCGCAAGACAAGTTACCGAAGCATAGCTATATTTCCACAGGCATGGATGTGAGCGCGCTGTTCAGAATAGGCTTCTTGCTCGGCTAAAGTATTGTGAATAGGACGCGACTTATCGATAAACACGAAATATTGCAGCCTAAGGCGATCTTGTCGTTTGTATTTGTGACGGTCAATAATACGCTAATTTGAACTTAGAGGTAGCCCATCGGGCGGAGTCGAGGCGGGGCATGCAATCCGTAGAAAGGGCTTTTGAGATCTTCATCTGCACAGATGTGTAGGTAACGCATTGTCGCGATTGGAAGACGCAGGATGGCTTGCAAGTCACAATGCCAAGTATGGAGTCCATTCTCTTCCTTGCTATGCCGCATTCGATATCGGCGCTGTCGACTCCGTCATATCGAAGCTTGGATAGAAGCGCTGTCCTCTCAATCGAACTACCTCTAATATGAGTCTAGCGGTTTGGTCGCTTGTCGCTACACTGCATCTACCGCGGG
This sequence comes from Microvirga sp. GN3, assembly GCF_055792825.1. Lineage (NCBI taxonomy): Bacteria > Pseudomonadati > Pseudomonadota > Alphaproteobacteria > Hyphomicrobiales > Methylobacteriaceae > Microvirga > Microvirga sp. GN3. The sequence continues at coordinate 13,391 of NZ_JBVVAK010000116.1, read as the reverse complement.
TGAAGCAGGCGACGACGAGGAACCACCTCGCTCGGCGGCGGGGCAGCACCGTCCCACCCGCTCCAACTGTTTCGATCAACAAGCGGGGTATTGAGGCGTTGACTGCGGCTCTAGGGCCAGCCCGCCTGCCTGTGCTACCCATCTCTTGTGCCTGGGCTTTTGTCCGTCCGATCCGCGCATGAGCAACCGTGACACCCGGTGGATGACGCACCTACACAAGTTTTTATCACGCCACACGCTCATAAACGCGGCTGTCATGCTACTAGGGGGAGCGAGCTCGTATCGCAGTTCGGATCAGGCCTTAGAAAGTCCTTTGCGGGCTCTCTCCGGTTCCTCTGTCCCTCTGCTGCAAGCGGCTTTAATACGCCTCCGTCTAGCTTATTCCCAATTAAGTCGGCTAAGCGAGGCCTCTCGTAATACCTTTTGATTTGGAGGCAATATGATGGAATGCTCCATGTACCTAGTTTGAGTTCCTAGATGAACTTAAAGGCTGCTGTCTTATGATCTGAATTGAGTAAAGTCCTGAAAAATCGGAAGAGGCGAATGCACGGAAGTCATCTTATTCAGCGGCTCACGATTGCGGCGACGGCCCAAGTAGGAGTTTTGATTCTTGGTCTGTCTTTCCAAGTGCTACTGGCCAAGATGATGCAGCCGCATGAGTATGCAACATATGCAGTCGCACTTGCCGGCGCCGCGCTTTTCGCGTCGCTGGCGTCGCTGGGAATCTCCCGCGCAATCGCTCGCTTCCTGCCGATCATTATGTTGAAGGGCGGAAAGAAAGCACTCAGGAATGCAATCGCGCGATATATTTCTTATCGGACGGGAGGAGTCTTGTTTGTCATAAGCGCCGCGGCTTTGACTTTATGGTTCTTTCAATCGAATTGGATTCTCGATCAGGTTTACGATCACAGGATAATTTTGCTTTGGTTCGTTCTACTCCTGCTGCAAATGGATGCAGAGGCGGTCGCTCAAAGCTTGATGGAACAAGGAATTTGGTCAGTCGCCACCTTAATGGAAGTCGTTACACGGACGTCCTTGACAGCAGTTGCCGGGTGGTCAGGGCATTTGGATGCCATTACTGCAATTTCAATCTGGTCATTCACATCGATGGTACTGATAGTGGGGGTGATGTGCGTCATCTTCCTCAGACGCCATCGTTATCAATCGGATCATACCATCAGCGCTGATAGTGTGCTCGATGTACAGCTGAGTCCGGCGACGCAACTCTCATTTGCGTTGGGAATCTACATCTCTTCGTTTGGCTGGCTCGCGACTAGTCCAGCGGCCATTCGACTCGTCAGCGCGCCATCGCTTCCAGTCATCCCACTGGCTGCAGTTTCCTTTATCCAGGGTCTGCTTTCCTCTCTCCAACGAGCGCTCCCACTCCAGCTTTTGGCAACCGCGTTAGAGCCGGTCCTCATAAATAATGTTTCCCAAACAGGAGATATTGCCAAGGCACATTGCATACTCAGTATTCTGGTAAAACTTGAAGCGATCGTTGTTCTGCTCGGAATCACGGTGGTGTATCCAATTGCACCAATGTTGATTCAACTGATGGCAAGAGAGGAATTTGCCAACTACGCATATGTCATTCCAGTGATGCTTCTGCTTGCGCTCGGCGCAAGCTGTTACAGAAGCCTTGAGATTGTGGCTGGCATTGAGCTCAAACACCGGGTGTTTGCGGCGACATTGCCTTTGGGCCTGGCCTGCTTGGTGCTTATCTTCTTCACAACTCCGCGCCTTGGAGTTTTATCCATTTTGATTTGGCCGAGCATTGAGTTGCTGCTTAGAATCGGGATGTTGAGAGTCGCTCTCAAAAACCATGGGGCTGAGCGCACCTTGGACATCCGCCGCCTAGCACCTCTCCTAGTCACAAGCGTCGTCCTAGTGTTTCTCAGCGAAGTTGCCATGTTGGAGGGTCAGCATGGTGTTGCCGCACGTATCCTGCTGAGCATTGCAGCAGGAACGGCCTTTTTACTTTCCCTGCTTGTTCTTCGTCCGCTCCGATGGGAAGAGTATCATTTCATAATAGACGCTTTGCCGACTATTCGTGGGATACCCCTTAACTATCTACGCTGGGTTGCGCGTTAAACATTGAATCTAGGGCATCTGCGATGCTGCGAGTTCCCGGAGTCCGGCCCTATTGCGAGCTGTAAGATGGGACCGGAGAGGAGACAACGCCGCGGGTGACAGAGGCGGCTTGCGTTCGGGAACGGAAGAACAATTGAGACCACGGCCCAGGACCCATTCCAGTATTGTGGGGCGGCCCTCCTTTTTGTTGGGCCGCATTCGGACGGTGAACGACGCTCGAAAGGCTCAATTTGTCACGTATATGTGAACGTCACCATACTCGTTGGAAATCCTGAGACACGGGCATCGCGCCGATAACGCGCAGAACTTTCCCAATTGTCCATTTGATCATTATTCCATTTTGACGTGCCCATCACGAACCGACCGGTCGGATGGCGCAAGTAGAAATCCCGCATTAATGACATCTTCAGCACCCAGCCGCTGCCATCCGCTTCGACCGAACCTCCATCGAAGTAGTAGGCATGACGACCGACTTCCGCGCCGCCGAATGCCGCTAATAAGCGTTTGTCAGCGTGAAGAACTGAGCAGAATGCATATTCTGGAATACAAAGTGAACGTAAAACATATTTTGGAAGTATTTTTAGGGCAGATACAGCAACGGACTTTCGCTTAAACATACTCGATTTGCAAAGCACCATGCGATGTGTAAGTGATAAAGCGCCGAGCCCATGCTCGGTGTCAATCTCGATAGACTTATAGTTGCTATAGGCTGCCTTTATGTTGCGTCGTATGTTTGTGCTTATATCCCGCTGGTAATCTTCCCAGGATTTCCAGCGCGAGAAATCGACGGCCTCAACAATGTGTCTGTTTACGTTAAGCAATTTTACTTTGTCCAAAGTGGAAATTTCTTCTTCTCGAGGAGGCTCAAGGCTCCAGTCAGAGCCGTAAACATAGCGTCCCGGGCCTAATTCGTGCAGGATTGCCTGCAAGCATTGCGGCCAGACGCCTTGGTACTCGGGTAGAACCTGTAATCCATCCGAAAAAAATGTATCATGCAGCCCAATGCCGACAGCACATTGCCCTATCTTTGTTCGGCTACCAGCCTGCAGGAGAAAAACATTATAGGAAGCCGTCCGGAAGGGGATGTGGTTCGTCATCTGCCAAAGTTTTATCCAACCACTGACCCCCCGATAGGAAGAGTCGCAGTTCAGAGCAAATGTATCCCAATCAGTACGAGAAAGATTTGCACGTTCTACTATGATGGCCTGTTGGTTTTCCATAACATGACCTCAAGACAGGAAACTTGCTGGTTATTTCATAGATCTGCACAAATATCAGTGTACTAGAACCGACGCTTCAAGAGGGCCGCATATCGCGCAAACAGGCCGCTATTGGTCGATTGGAAGTGCAACCTCAATTAAGTCACCCGGCAGGAGAGGGGTGTCCTCGGTAGCGGTAATTTGCTCGTTTTGCTTTCCACTGCCTCGGTGAACAATTATCTGCGGCCGCGGCTTTTTCGCATCTGTCCATGCAGACTTCAAGGTCCCGACCATGAACAGTTTTTCTTTGGCAGCCTTTAATTGGGCCTGTATCCTTAGTATTTTTGCTGCATTATCCTGCAGTTCGGTCAGGAGTCTAATTCGACGCTGATCTTGCAGTTTCTGGACTGATCGCGAGATTTCCTCTCTTTCTAAAGATGCTCTGGCGGCTTCAGCCTCAGTCTGAAGAGCCCGAGTGGCGGACAGCAGCATAGCACGTCGCGCGTCGGTCACTCGCTGGATTGATGTTGTCCCTTTTTCGAGGAGAGCTTTTGCCCGTTCAAAGTCCTCGAGGTCGGCTTTCAATCCCTCTTCTTCTTTTGCCTTCTGTTCATTCAAGGATGAGCTCCGACGATCAAGACGATTGGTCGTCGCTCTAAGATGCGCAATATCTCTCTCAAAATCCTGATCCTGAGCACGAAACTGTTCAGCGATAAAACTCGGCTGAACTCGTATTCCACTTTCCGATAAAGCGGGTCTGCCCTTATCCTCATTTTCAAGATTTAACTCACTATAGATAAGCTTTTTCCGCTCCTCCTCGTGCTGGAGTTCGGTTGATAGCATAGTATACTCAGTGTTATAGTTGATGGCTTCAATGTAGGGATTGTTAACCCTGAAGCGGGCAAGATCGTAGCTGCCAGCCATTGCGATTGCTTGCCGAACGGTTAGTCCAGGGCGGTAGGCGACTTCCCCGGCTTTCAAAACATCTCCGGAAACATAGATTGGGCGATACTCAGCAATCGTCACTGAAACATCCTCGGAAGCGACTGGATTAATAACCGTTCTTCCGTCTACCCCCCTCACACTGATCGCCCTGTCCTCGAAAGCCGCTCGCAGCCTGTTCAGCAGGCCGTTGATTGACGCCCCTGCCGCTGGAATCACTCCGACAACAGGCACCATAATATTTCCGTCGAGGTCGATCGTGGCACGAGTCTTCAACTCAGGAATTCCAGCGAGCGAAATCTCTACTGTGTCACCGGTGTCGAGATGAAACTCCGCTCTTGCATGACTCGGGAGAATGAGCAGACAACTGGAGACCATAATGAGTGAGAGACCGCGTATATAAGCCGGCCGCATTTTGATGCCCCGCATGCTTGCTACTGCTCGACGTCGTCTCATCCAATCCATCGTGGCCAAGTCTCCTGATTGATGCGTGAACAATGTGCTCTAGTACTCGGAATGAGTATCTTTAAATTTGGCGATTACCTCGATGACGAAGGCTGCGGCCAAGCCGATAAACATCCCGAGTATGGCACCGATTCCAAGCACTATGATCGTCCTTGGTTCACTTCGAGACAAAGGAGGGTAGGCTGGTGAGAGAATGCGTGCCACAACCGCTGGAGAGGTCTCTTGTTGCCTGTTTTCCAAATGACGCTGAAGGAAGCTCTCATAGAAATTTCGCTTCAGTTTTGCGTAACTCTCAAGGTCTACAAGAACTGCTCCCGCAGAAACACTCTTCGCTTGTGCCTTAAACTCCTGGACCGCATTTTCTGCAGCTAATGTTTCTGCTCTTATGATACCTAAGCGATCCTCCAACCACTTATCGGCCGCCCGGATAGCTTCGCTTTTCACATCAGCCTGGGCTTGTAGATAGGAATGTGCAACTGCATTAGCGATGCGGGCAGACTTCTCCTTACTCCTCGACGAGAAGCTGACATCTATAACATAGCTGATTCCAATTCGTCTTACTTCGAGCGATTTTTGCAACTGCGCAGTGGCGATTTGCGTTCGCTCATCCGCACTCACAGGAGCGATCTCCTGCCCGAAGTAGGAAAGAATTGATTGCTTGAGGCTGGGCTGGTCTGAAAAGAACTCTTCATCATGACTCAACCCGAGGGAGTTCACGACTTCCTGGGCAATTCGCTCAGCCTTCAGAACCGCCACCTGACTTTCCATTGTCGAGGCGTCGAGCGGACTATCGAGCCTGCCGTCCTGGCGGCTGAAACGAGTCGTATCTGGATCAATGATAATCTGTGCAGTGGCCGTATAGCGGGCCGGTGTAACCCAGAGATATGCGATGGCGCATAACAATGAGACTACGAATGAGATACATATTTTGCCCTTGTTTCGGAACAAGAAGGATATAATGTCGAGCAGATCATTTTTTCCGTCTTGATCAAACGTATATGTCTCAACAGACGGGGTAACCCTTTTTATCCGATCAAGCATTTGAGACCCGACACCTTGAGCCAGAGTACAGATACTTTCTGTTCGGCATTCCGACTAAGTCGATATGCCTGAACACCGCAAAACATCAAGATACAATATGTCTGGTCGGGGCGAATAACACACCTGCGCAAAAGCACTACCCTCCTATTGAGCCCTCTCTAATGTGCTTCGTGCGACTGGAGCGTTCGCGTTGGCCGATGTTGTAGTTTCCGCGTTCGGCGATCTGAAGTGATATGACCTTTGGCCAGATCTGTGACGAGATATGACACCCCTCCTGAAGCTCGACCGGGTTGGCATGTCTCCTCGGTCTTAGTGGGACTATCTAGTGTGAGGGTAATTCCATGGTCAAATTTCCAGGTTCGTCGAGCTTGTTGAGTCGTCGCGAAGTTTCGTCTGCTAAAGCACTTTTCGGCGAAGTGAATCCGGTTCGCCCTTAAAAAGGCGGCAAAGCAAAAAAAGAAATGATTCCACGCAAGTGGAAACGGCTCCAGGGCCGATCAATCTATTTTTGGGACGACGAACTGTCTCAAGCCAACCTTTCGCGGTGAGTTCTCAAAGGCATTGGAATGGCCGAGGAGTGAGACTTTATCCAGAATGAGATCAAGACATAGGCAAGTGCCCAGCTCATGTTGAAGAAGCTATTCTGCACCAGAAACAACGACTCGGTGAAATTTCCGAAGAGAGCGTTGAAAAATAATCCCGCAACGAAAGGCAACACAATCTTGCTGTCCGTGCTGGTCAGCATGAGGCCAACGGTGATTTTTCTAATAAACGAAACAGTCACAATTGCGAGAAGGGCGAGCCCGACATAGCCGAAGCTAATGAAGGTCTCCAAATACCCATTGTGGGCGCTGCTGATATTGATGCGCATGTGTTCTAGAATACGCGGCGTTATTTCTTGCGCGAAACCCGTAGAATAGCCGTAACCAAGCCAAGGACGTTCCTGTCCCCAAGCAACAAGCGATGTCCAAATCGGTACCCTTCCGGTTAAATCGGTGTTTTTTCCAAGAGATTGGAGGACAAAATAGGTTATTGGAACGGCGGCAGTGATAATTAGTACGGAAAATATAAGTACAATCCCGCTAAGAAATACTCGCGTGGAGCGATCGACTTTCATAAGGCTTCTAAATATCAAGATTACAATGGCCATTATTGCGGCTAGAACCATTCCTGTTCCCGATTTTGCGCCAACCAAGCAAGCAGCTGCAGAGAAGGTCGCACACAGTCGGAAAATTGCGGACTTGATTGTGGCTTTCCCAAAGAAAATCAATATCACTAGAGCTACGGAGCTCATGACTCCGAGGCTATTTTTATGAGGGTAAATGCCGCGCCACAGTCCAGCATGAATTGGTTCTATCCAATCGGAGGGTTGATGAATTCCGTAGCGAGGTAAAAGCACCACCCATAGGATACTGAACAGAACGCCCAACCCGAGCGCCAAGGTGAAGACTCTTACAATCCGTATCGGTGGCAATGTCGCGACGAGAACTGTTACGGTCAAGAGATTGAACGAAAGAGCGATAACCCGCCTCAAGGTTGTCGCGAAGTCTGGTGCCCAGAGGCACGATAGGAAGGCAACAACAGGAAATAGAAACAGGGGCCAAGCGGTGCGCACAACAGCATTAACTACTCGCCGATGTGTAAGATAAATTGAGAGAGTGATGACATAAATTAGAACGGAGTTTAGTCGTCCCATCAGAGACATTGGTTCGAGAGGCTTCACCACATCCGGATCGACACCGGTCAAGTGAAAGTCGAATGCGCCTTCCGACAATAGAAGGGCATAAACGAAGAAGATCTCAAGAAAGACCCTTCTGTTATCGGATGCGGTAACTCTTGCATGCGCTATCGCTGCCATTGTGACAATGCCTCCGCCCTAAGTCGCAACGGCGCTCAGCCATGCCCGTAGACCCGTAGGACAAAAGCAAAACTAACACCGCGGACAGGGTATGACACCTAGCCTATCGGTTGTACCTTCTCTGCCTCGCTAAGGGAGTTGCGGCTAGACGGGTGTCGCAGGTCGTGAGCCCAGTTGTCGCGAATGAGACGGAGCAATCGTTTTACTGCTTGGTGAGCATGCGGCATCTTAGCTGGGTCGTCCGTCTCCTATCCAGGAACGCCACTTTCTCCATGTGATTATAAAGTCTCAGTACCTCATAAGCGACATGAGATATACTTCTTATCTCGTGCTTCGGCCAACGGGATTGAGCTACAATACTTATGTTATTGGCGTAAATGAGCGTTCTCAACGCCGTTTCAGTCAGCTTTAAGTCGGAGAAATATGCCGATATATTTAAGATTTTAATGACGTCGTGTGTGGATACATTTTGTCGGGAAATACTTGTTCGACATTCTTCGTTGCACAGCTTAATGGGCCGGCTTTCGATAATGCGTGAAATTTGCGGCTTCATTCCGCTAGTGCTCGAACGTGATGCGGTCAAATCCATAGTAGAACGTCACGATCACGTAAGGGGTAGGGCCGTCTATGAGAGTAAGCATTATCATCAAAGCTTTCAATGAAGAGAAAAATATTGCTCGCACTATTGAAAGTTGCTTGGTTGCCTTGCAAGGCCTTGATGGAGAGGTCATTCTCGCAGATAGCTTATCGACTGATAGAACCGTTGAAATCGCTTCATTGTACCCAATTGCGATCGTTCAGCTCGAGAGCGTCGCGAACCGCGGGTGCGGGACCGCACCACAACTCGGCTATCAATATTCGTCAGGTGACTTCATCTATTTGATCGATGGAGACATGACGCTGTATCGCAACTTCCTGCTGGAGGCATTGGATTGCCTCATGAGTGACGAACGTCTCGCAGGGATCGGCGGTATCATTCGCGACATGAATCTCGATAACCTGGAATTTGCAGCGCGCGCGGCTCGAACCAGGAGTGGATCGCACTTTGGGAACACCGATCGGTTGAATGGAGGAGGACTATATCGTCGATCCGCTATTGAAAGCGTGGGCTATCTTTCGGATCTGAATCTCCACGCATTCGAGGAATTTGAGCTTGGAGCGCGTCTCCGGGCCAAGGGTTGGCACCTCACTCGTATCGACCGAGTGGCGACCGATCATTTCGGGTATAGCATTGGCGCGTACAAGCTCCTGTGGTATCGGGTCCAAAGCGGTTACGCGTTCGGAGCAGGCGAGATTGCTCGCTCGGCGATCGGAAGGCCATATTGTCGTGAGGTGTTTCGGAAGATACGCACACTTTGGATTTCCGCTCTGGTGATTGCATGGCTTCTGACCGTTCTTGCGATCTTGATCATTCAAGATCCGACTCAGGGTATTATTTCCGCTTGTTTATTAGTCCTGATGCCCATCGCAGTTATGTCGGCCAAACGGCGTTCGCTTCGGCTTGGGACATACGCCGTTGTTTCATGGATCGTCATGGCGATTTGTTCAGTCAAAGGCTTACTGCGGCGGCGCCGCGATCCGAACATATGGATTCCGAGTCGGGTCCTACAGGGGGCGGTGCCAAACACTGAGGAACACGACAAGTTCTTGGCTCAAGCGAGCCAGACTAGCTCACTGGGGTGAATTTCCCAGGTGTGAGGACCATATAACGGGTTGGTGCCATTTAGGCTTTATCTTCCTGATTGGTTTGGGCTGATCGGGAGGAGCGTCAGGGCGTGCCTGTTTTGGTGACTCGGCAAATCCTGGGGTGCATTCGAACTGCATCTGCCGCATGACCGTCGGACAAGCCGCGCGGAGGATAGGCGCGCAATCGGTGGCATCCGGCGACTGGCTGTCGCTGGCGGAGCGTACCGCCCGAGCATGGATCCGGCAACCACGGTCGAGGATCGCTCCAACAGGTGGTCCGCAACGCCCTCGCGCTCTCCCGTGCTCAATCAGTGCCCAATGCGATCAGGCACGCTTTGCAGTGTAAGGTGCAGTCGGAAAGCCGCTTACGATCCAACCTGCGCGTTCCAGGCGATCGTGATTACGGGTTCCAGAGGATCGTGATCATCCATTCCAGGGCATCCAACCTGATAACGGAGATTAACATCGGCGGATCCGAACCCCTTTCCCTCACGAGGGGCTGAGTTCTATCGAATTAGAGGCTTTGCGGATACCGGATGGAGTTCTCTACTGTTATTCAATCGCTCGCTAGGCCTAATGCCTTGAGCGTTGTCGCATCCAAGTGGATAGAGCCAGGCTCTTCGACAATCGCCATTCCGCCGACACCAATCAATGTCCAAATTGCCCATCCGAAGCCTCTCGCTTCAGCCTCGTTGCGGACATCGTAAAGCCATGCAAAGCGTGATGCTGCATCGGCACCGGCAACATCGCTACCTGCTCGGGTAACGCCGAACTCACCTAGAAGAACTTTATCCTGAGGAATGCCATACTTGGCTGCCCATGCGGTCACTACATCAAATTGGGCAGATGAGTACGCCCGCGTTGCAGATCTATGAAAATATTCTCTGAATTGAGACTCTGACTCCTTTAGGATTCTCAGTTTCTCTGTCTCGTCTGCAGCGCCTGATTGCACTCGTGCAGTAAACTCATTCCAAAACGTTGTATACTGTGCGGAGTTGGCCGGGTAGGGGATTTGATTTATGTAACGCCAGTGCGGGGCGCCTTCAGCCTCAACTCCTTGATGAGTAAGTTCAGACGGTGAATAATAATGGAATGTAAACAGGACATTGCTTTTCGCAAAAGGGGATGGGTCCAATTCTGTCAACCCTTTGATGCTGCCACTTCGGGCCCCGGTTAGGACAATTAGAAGATTTTCTGACTCTCTTCGTACTGCATCATGAAGATCCTTTAAAGTATTCTGCCATTGGTAGCGTGAGTAAAGATTGTATCCTGTGCTTGGTTCGTTCATCAATTCAAGTGCTACATGGTCGCTTTTTAGTTTAGAAAGTTGTTGTGCCGTTCGAACCAGAACATCTCGGTATGGCTTGATCGTGTTGAAGAAGTAGGAGTCTACTAAGCTTGATATATTGAATTTAGGAACTTGGCTGATAGGATGAAAATCTACAATCACATTTAGTTTTAGATCCAATATGCGTTGGATCCATTGCATGAGCTGCTGATCGAGAATGACGCGACGGGACGGGTCATCCGCGAAGTATATAAATGGTCCTGGATCCACAGTGAGGCGAATGAAATCGAAACCGGCAGCTGCAACAGCTGATAGCAGTTCTTGTTTGACTTCATAATGCCTGCCCTCGAAAGGGGGCCAGGAGTATCCATCCTTTTGAGGATTTGGGCGCGCCCAAGTCAGAGGCCCGTGGAGACTCACGCCCTTCTTGAAGGTTTGGCTTGGAGCAGCAAGAGCAAGAGGTATTACAGCTAAGCAAAATATGATCGCACTGAACACAGCGACCCACACTTGGCGCAAGTACTGCATCTCGTGGAAGTTCCTTCTAGGTTTCAATAGGCATGCGGATCTTGGATCACCCGAACTGCGGTCATCAGGATTATCTTGAGATCGAACATCAGAGACCAGTTCTCGATATAGTGGAGATCATAGCTGATCCGTTGCTTCACCTGCTCACAGGAGCGGAGTTCACCGCGAGCGCCGTTGACCTGGGCCCAGCCTGTCATACCGGGTTTGACACGATGCCGTGCTGCATACCCTTCAACAATTGAATCCAGTACTTTGCCTTCCGCGGAGGTCGCGAGTGCATGCGGTCTTGGTCCAACGACGGACATTCGACCCTGTAGGACGTTCCAGAACTGAGGCAGTTCATCGATGCTCGTGCGTCGGATGAATCGGCCGACGCGTGTGACCCTTGGGTCATCCTTGCCGGTCTGACGCGATGCATGGAGATCGGTACCCTCCACATACATCGAGCGGAACTTATATACTTCGATTAGAGTGCCATTGTATCCTGCGCGCACCTGCTTGAACAGCACAGGCCCCCGACTCTCCAGTTTGATAATCAGCGCTGTTAGAAGCAGCACGGGAGTCGTAATCAGCAGTGCAAGGCTAGCTACAACCACATCTTCAAGACGCTTGAGAAAGCTATTCCAGTTGCTCAGAGGGGGGGCCGCAATCTGCAATAGCGGCTGATTAGCAAATTCCCGGACTCTGAGGACCTTCTGAAGGTCTGATCTAATCTGTGGCAGAACGAGGACTTCAACTGCGTGATAAGACAACGCCCTGAGATTGCTCAGGGCATGATCAATCTGGGCCCAGGGCAGGCTCAAAATGACCAAGTCCGGGGCAAGCGTGCGAAGATAGGGAGTTAAGTCTGGGACTGAAGCTAGATCTTTGGCGGTGATTGCGCCGATTGCCCTTATGCGATTTCGAGTCACTAAGGGCAGCTGATCGCATGTAAGTGCATTTTCGCCGCAAGTGACAATGAGGGCACGTTGCAGGCAGGCACCATTGCTGAGTCTCATATCAATCAGAGTTGATATGGCCGCGCGAACAGTGAGGGTCAGGCTAAGTGCGAGCCCCAGCCACGAGAAGAACCAGACACGTGAGTACTCCGCGGCAGTTTTAGTTGCAACGGCAGAAAGTGCGAGCACGGCAAAAGTCAACAATAAGGCCGCCAATGCCATCGGAATTGTGCGCCCGCCTTTGAATACGTGCTTCGTACTATAGACAGATAATGATTGTGATATAAAAAGGTAAAGTAGAAGTCCAAATGATACCGCTGATAAGTACTGATCCAAAGCCGGTGTGGGAATGTCGTTGTACAGAAGTGCCGGCAACAGCCCTGCAGTAAGCCAGACGACAATGTCTGCAAGCAGCAATCCTATTGCGATACGATGGACTGATATGCGGTCGGGCTTGAGCGCAGGTTCATACGCCTTGGAGTCCTGAATCGCGGATAATTCGGAATGATCTGTGTACCGCACTAACCCCATCGCCAAGGCTCCAATAGAGCCTTCATAGTAGCAAAGTAGAACGGCGCTTCGCTACCTGCGTCTCATAATCATGAAGGGGGAGTTCGCACAAACCTGGATGAGACTTCTTCTGTGGTAATACAGAATATATCCATTCAGAGCATATGCTTATACCGCCACACAAAGCCGGATTGAATCGCGTGAGTTGCTGGATCCAAATCGCACTGATGTCGAAATTTTTGCCAATTATCAATGATATGTACCCTCAGGCTAGGCGGAGTGGCGGCCAGATAGAGTGATTGGAATTGGCTCCTTGGCTCCTGGTGTTAAAAAGCGGTTCTCCTCACTAAGTAGGTCGCCATAAGACTTGCAACACGAGAGCCGCGGGTGTTCCCTGGGGAGCATGCAACGACATGATCACTCTCCCGAGACATGGCTCGATGAGGCGGATCGCAAGCGGCTTGCTGCCGCGCTAGCCGGCGCCCGCGAGGCCCGTGTGTATCGCCGGCTCGAGGCGCTGCTGTTGGTGGCCGAGGGGCATTCCGTGGCCGAGGCGGCCCGCCGCTGCCGGGTCAATCGCTCCAGCGTGCACCGCTGGCTGGTGCAGTACCGGGCCGAGCATGAGGCCAGCGCGCTCCACGACCGGCCGCGCAGCGGGCGTCCCCGCCGTCAGCCGAGGCTGACGCCGCAGCGGTTGGCGGCGGCCCTGGCGCGCGATCCCCGCCGCTGCGGCTACCAGGCCACGAGCTGGACGGTGCCGCTGCTGGCGCACGACCTGGCCGCGAAGGGCATCGCCGTCAGCCCGCGCACGCTGCGGCGCCGGCTGCACGAGGCGGGCTATCGCT
>NZ_JBVVAK010000115.1:0-26485 GCF_055792825.1 Microvirga sp. GN3 | reverse complement strand
GCCCGCCGGCTCAAGACCCTGCGCGGCCTCACCCCCTACGAGTACATCTGCAAGATCTTTACAAGCGAGCCGCAACGCTTCAGGCTCGACCCGCTCCACCAAATGCCGGGACTAAACATCTAGGATCAGCCGCCCGCACCGTCGAGCATCGCCATGATCTCGTCCTTGATCTGCAGGCGGCGGCGTTTGAGCTCTTCCTCGACTTCCTCGGGCTTCGGCTCCACCCGGGTTTCGATCCGGTGGATGGTGCGGTTCAGCTCGTCGTACTCGTCGTAGAGCCGCGCGAAGTGGTTGTTGCTCGTCTTGAGCTGATGGATCCGGTCGCGCTTGTCGGGGAAGTCTTCCGCAAGGTCGTTGGGAGCGTTGCTCATCGCCTGCCGTCTCCTTGGTGGGGCCTTTCCAGGGTCAACGCCACCCTCTTTCTTTCGTTTCACATTCCAAAAGGACGGATCATGGCCTCCGATTTTCACGAGGTTCGCTTTCCGCTCGATGTCAGCCTCGGCAGCCGAGGCGGGCCCGTGCGGCGGACCGATATCGTCACGCTGTCCTCCGGCCGAGAGCACCGCAACAGCCGCTGGGCCGGATCCCGGCGCCGCTACGATGCAGGCTTAGGCGTCAGAACCGTCGATGCGCTGCACGCGGTGATCGCTTTCTTCGAGGAGCGTCGCGGTCGGCTCCACGGCTTCCGCTTCCGCGACCGCACCGATTGGCGCTCCGGCCCGCCCTCGAAGGACCCGACGCCGCTGGACCAGCGCATCGGCACCGGCAACGGACAAAGCGTGAGCTTTCCGCTGGTGAAAGCCTATGGCTCGTCCTTTGCGCCCTATAGCCGCTCCATCGCCAAGCCTGTCGGTGGAACGGTGCGGGTGGCAGTCAACGGAATCGAGCAGAGCGTCGGCTCCGGCTTCAACTGCGATCCCGCGACGGGCCTCGTGACCTTTGCCGCCGCGCCGCCCGCAGGCGCCGTCATCACGGCGGGTTTCGCCTTCGACGTGCCGGTGCGCTTCGACACCGACGAACTCGACATCGACCTCTCCACCTTCGATGCCGGCGGCATTCCGCAGATCCCGCTGATCGAGATCGTTCCTTAAGCCGCATCGCTGTCATCCCGGGGCCGCGTAGCGGAGCCCGGGATCCATAACCGCTGACGATGCAGAACACGTGGAACGGCAGCCGCTACGCTTTTTCTCTGCTGTCGTGGTTATGGATCCCCGCCTTCGCGGGGATGACAGTGGAGGCGCACGGGTGTTCTGCGTCATATTTAAGGCTGTAATCATGCGCACCATTCCTCAAAACCTCGCCACCCATCTATCTGACGGGGCGACGACGCTTTGTCATTGCTGGAAGCTCATCCGGCGCGACGGCGCGACCTTCGGCTTCACCGATCACGACCGCGATCTTTCTTTCGGCGGTACTATCTTTGCGGCTCGAACCGGGCTCGAGGCGGCGGAGGTCACGGCCGAACTCGGCTTCGCGGTTGGCGGTGGCGAAGTGTCGGGCGCGCTCGTTTCCGCGGGGCTCACCGAGGACGATATCTCCTCAGGGCTCTATGACGATGCGAGCGTCGAGACCTGGCTCGTCAACTGGAGCAATCTGGAGGAGCGTCTGCTTCTCGATATCGGGTCCATCGGCGAGATCCGCCGCGCGGATGGCGGCTTCGTTGCGGAGGTGAGGGGGCTCATGCACCGCTTCGACGAGGAGCGCGGGCGCCTGTTCCGCGCCACCTGCTCGGCGGATCTCGGCGACGAGCGCTGCGGCATCAATCTTTCCTCGTCCACCTATTCCGACACGGGCACCGTCACCGGAACGGATGGAGCGCTGACCATCGCGGGCTCCGGCATCGGCTTCTCGGACGGATGGTGCACAGCAGGCCAACTCACCTGGATGAGCGGCGACAATGCCGGTCTGTCCGTCGAGATCAAGGTACATCGTGCGATCAGCGACACGGACGAGTTCGATCTGTGGCAGCGCGCGCCGCAAGCCATCAAGATCGGCGATACGTTTCGCGTCACGGCCGGCTGCAACAAGACCCATGCGACCTGCCGGGCGAAGTTCAAGAACGCTGTCAACTTCCGCGGCTTCCCGCACATGCCCGGCAACGACTTCATCATCCGCATGCCGCAGCAGGGCGAGCCGGGCCTGGACGGCGGCAGCTTTTTCAGGTGAGACACGAGTTTCCCCTCCCCCTTGCGGGGAGGGGCAGGGGTGGGGGTGGTTCGGCTGGGTGAGCCCCGAGACCAGCGGGACGCTGGTTCACCTCTCCTTGAGGGAGAGGTCGACGCGCGTCAGCGCGGCGGGTGAGGGGTTACGCCCTTTCTGGAGAACGCTCTCCCCCTCCCCCTCGCTGCGCTCGACCCCTCCCCACCGGGGAGAGGTGAGGCGGTAGCAGCCTCAGTGCCCTCTGGATGGAGCACAGCGCTCCGACTTTCCGACCCCCACCCTCAATCCCTCCCCGCAAGGGGGAGGGAAGTCCCGCACCGTTTTCATGACCAACGCCATGCCCGATACAAACCTCATCCTCACCGAAGCCCGTTCCTGGATCGGAACGCCTTACCGTCATCAGGCCTCGCTCAAAGGCATCGGCTGCGATTGTCTCGGGCTGCTGCGCGGTGTCTGGCGCGGCGTCATGGGCGAAGAACCTGAATTGCCGCCGCCATACTCGCCTGACTGGGCCGAGGCCGGGGCCGATACGCTGGTTGCGGCCGCGCGAAAACATCTTGTCGAGATCGCGTGCGATGAGTTCGCGGCGGGCGACGTCCTGCTCTTCCGCTGGCGCATGACCATGCCCGCCAAGCACTGCGCGATTGCGACCTCGGCCCAGACCATGATTCACGCCCATGACGGCGCGTCGGTGGCCGAGGTCGCGTTTCACCCCTGGTGGCGGCGACACCTCGCCTATGCCTTTCGCTTTCCGGACAGAAACTGATGGCCACAATCGTTCTTCAAACCGTCGGTGCCGCGGTCGGCGGCATGATCGGCGGACCCATCGGCGCCATGGCTGGGCGGGCGCTGGGAGGGCTTGCGGGCGCAGCCATCGACAACGCACTTTTCGGTGGCGGGGACACCAAATATGTCGAAGGCCCACGCCTCAAGGACATCGACGGGCTCACCTCCACGGAAGGCGCTCCGATCCCGCGCGTTTACGGCCGCGCGCGCATCGGCGGCCAACTCATCTGGGCGACGAGGCTCGAAGAGGTGGTGAACACGAATGTCGATCGCTCGAGCCAGGGTGGCAAGGGCATGAGCGGGCCGAAGACGGTCTCGACCACCTATTCCTATTTCGCCAATCTCGCGGTGGGATTGTGCGAGGGGCGTATCGCCTTCATCCGTCGCGTCTGGGCCGATGGGCGCGAGCTCGATCTCAGCACCATCACCATGCGCGTGCATGCGGGCAGTGAGACTCAAGATCCCGATCCGCTGATCGTCGCGAAGGAGGGCGCTCAATACGCGCCAGCCTATCGCGGCTTGGCTTATGTGGTGTTCGAGCGCCTGCCGCTGACGGATTTCGGCAATCGCGTGCCGCAATTCTCCTTCGAGGTCGTGCGTCCCGTCGATGGCCTCAACCGCATGATCCGGGCTGTCTGTCTCATTCCCGGAGCGAGCGAGTTCGGCTACGACACGCTGCCCGTGACGCAGGTGCTCGATCTCGGCAAGACGCGGCCGGAGAACCGCCACCAGATGCAGCGCGACA
Source organism: Microvirga sp. GN3 (assembly GCF_055792825.1). Classification (NCBI taxonomy): domain Bacteria; kingdom Pseudomonadati; phylum Pseudomonadota; class Alphaproteobacteria; order Hyphomicrobiales; family Methylobacteriaceae; genus Microvirga; species Microvirga sp. GN3. The sequence goes on along the minus strand of NZ_JBVVAK010000115.1, from coordinate 22,794 downwards.
GCGATGCCGTCGCTTCTCTCGATGCCCTGCAGGCTCTCTGTCCAAACCTCAAGCGCGTGTCGCTGGTGGCAAGCTGGTTCGGCGACGATCTACGCGCCGGCTCCTGCCTCATCGAGCCGCGGGTGGATGTAAAGACCAAGACCAATGACGGCGCCACATGGTCCGTCGCGGGCCTGATGCGCGAGGATGCGCAAGCGGTTACCCTCGTCAACGGCTCACCGGCCTATGGCGGAACGCCCTCAGACGAATCCGTGATCCGGCTGATCAAGAATCTGAAGGCACGCGGGCTGGAGGTGGTGCTCTATCCCTTCGTGATGATGGATGTGCCTATCGGGAATACTCTTCCGGACCCCTATGGCGGGACGGGCCAAGCGACTTACCCCTGGCGCGGGCGCATCACCTGCCATCCTGCGCCGGGGAGGAGTGGCTCGCCCGACGGGACGAATGCGGCTGAGACGCAGATCGATCAATGGTTCACGCGCAGCGCGGGCTTCAACCGCCTCGTCCTGCATTATGCGAATCTGGCCGAAGAAGCCGGTGGCGTACATGGCTTCATCCTGGGGAGCGAGCTTGTCGGCCTCACGCGCGTGCGCTCCGCATCGGGTGTCTATCCCGCCGTCATGCGGTTGAGGGCGCTGGCGGGGCAGGTGCGCGATATCCTGCGCTCGTCCACGAAGATCGTCTATGCCGCGGACTGGACTGAATATGGCGCCCATGTTCTCGACGGCGGCGACGAGGTTCGCTTTCCTCTCGACCCGCTCTTTGCAAGCGAGAACATCGATGCGGTCGGTATCGATTACTACCCGCCGATCTCGGATTGGCGCGACGGTCCAGGCCATGCGGATCTCTCCGCGGCCCGCAGCATCTACGATGTGGTTTACTTGCGCACGCGGCTGGGAAGCGGCGAGGCGTTCGACTGGTACTATGCGAATTCGTCCGAGCGGACGGCGCAGACACGCCGGCCCATTACCGATGGCGCCTATGACAAGCCGTGGATCTTCCGCGCGAAGGATCTCGTCTCCTGGTGGTCGAACCGGCATGTGGAGCGCGTGAACGGCGTCGAAATCGGATCGACGTCCTGGCAGGCACAGTCGAAACCGATCTGGCTCACCGAAATCGGTGTACCCGCCGTCAACAAGGGACCCAACGGTCCGAACGTGTTTCCCGATCCGAAATCCTCGGAATCGGCCTATCCGCCGTTTTCGCGCGGCGTGCGCGACGATCTCATCCAGGCGCGCACGCTGGAAGCCATTCTCTCGCGCTTCGATGCTGCTCAGCGAGGCTTCTCGGCAGAGTACAATCCACCGTCGTCTTCCTATGGCGGGCGTATGGTCGACTCGGACAACGTCTTCCTCTGGGCCTGGGATGCAAGGCCATTTCCGGCCTTTCCCGACTTCGACACTGTGTGGTCGGACGGCCCCAACTGGGAGACTGGTCATTGGATTACCGGGCGGATCGAGGGAGCGACCCTCGACCGCCTGTTGGCGCGCATTCTGAGAGACTACGGCTTCGCCGATCCGGGCGTCATTCCCGTCGACGGCTTCGTGGACGGCTATGTGATCGACCGACCCATGTCGGTGCGTGGCGCGATCGAGCCGCTGCTGCGCCTCTTCGGCATCGATGCGGTTGCGCGCGGCGGCGGCATCGCGTGGCAGGGGCGCGGTGGTCGGGCCATCGTGCATCTTGCGAAGGACGATCTCGTGCTCGGTGACAAGGAGCCGTCGCTCAAGCTCACCCGCGCTCAGGAGACCGAACTGCCGCAGCAGGTGGAGATCGGCTTTACGGAAGGCGACACGGATTACCGCCGCGCCGCCGTGGCCTCGCGCCGTCTCTCCGGATCGAGCCGCCGCGAGACGAGGGCGGACAGCGCCGTCGTCACCCGCCGCGCGGAGGCGCAGCGCCTTGCCGATACCTGGCTGCAGGGCCTGTGGGCGGGACGGGAAGGCGCCGAATTCGAGCTGTCGCCTAGGCGGATGGAGCTGGAGCCCGGAGATGTGATTGCTCTTCCGACCGATGCCGGGCCAAAACTTCATCGCATCACCCGCATCACTGAGGGACCGACGCGCAAGATCAGCACCCGCGCAGTGGAGCCTGCCGTCTTCGAGCGGCCGGGCTCCTCGATTCCAAGGCCGGTCAAACGTCCGCCGCCAATACCCGGCAAGCCCGTCGCCATCGTGCTCGATCTGCCGGCAAGTCTCGGCGACCCTGCGCCTCTGCAATATCTCGCGGTCGCCGCGGATCCCTGGCCGGGCGCCATGACGATCTGGCGCTCGGGCAACGGCGCGAGCTTCACGCCCTATCGCATTCTCGATCTGCCCGCCGTGATCGGGCGCACGAAGACGACGCTCGTGCCGGGGCCTCTCTGGCGTTGGGATCCGCGTGCGGTTCTCGACGTGGAGATTTCGTCCGGCGCATTGAGCAGCATCGATGACGAGACAACCCTTGGCGGCCGAAACCTGTTCGCGCTGCAGGGGGTGGATGGGCGGTGGGAAATCTTTTCTGCGGCGCATGCCGAGATGATCGGCGAGCGGACCTATCGTCTGTCGCGCTTCCTGCGCGGCCTTGCCGGATCCGAGACCGAAGCGAGCCGCACGGTGCCTGCCGGGGCCTTGCTGGTCAAACTCGACGAGGCCGTCGCGCCTCTCGCCACGAGCCTGCAGGATCTAGGAGGGACCTGGCGCTACAGGATCGGTCCCGCGGGCCGGGATCACGCCGATTCATCTGTCACGGAGATTGTCGCGACGGTCGGGCGGGATGCTCTCAAGCCATTGAGTCCCGTTCACGTGACCGCCCATCGTGAAGCCGGCGGCATTCGTATCGCCTGGCTGCGCCGCACGCGCCGCAACGGCGATGGATGGGAAGCCCTCGACGTTCCCTTGGCCGAGGATGCGGAGCGTTATGAGATCGACATCCTTAGAGACAATGTGGTCGTGAGGACGCTCACGGGCACGCAAGCCTCAGTTCTCTACGGCAACGCCGAGGAGACCGCCGATTTCGGTGCGCTTCAGTCCGCGCTCAGCCTTCGCATCGTGCAGATGAGCGCCGTGGCCGGGCGCGGCTTCGAACGCCACGCGACGATTGCCGTTCGCTGATCCACGCATCATTTTTGCCCTCACTTACGTTTCGGATGACACCCCACTGTCATTCCGGGGCGCCGAAGGCGAGCCCGGAATCCATAACCGCCGACGCTGCAGAACGAAGCATGACGCGGCTCGTCCCTTCCTGAAACGTTGTGTTTATGGATTCCGGGCTCCGCTGCGCGGCCCCGGAATGACAGTGAATGCATCTTTTAACGCGTCATGGCCGGGCCTGTCCCGGCCATCCCGATTGTTTGAAACGCTGCGCTCTTCCAATCGAGATCACCGGCACAAGGCCGGTGATGACGTGAGAGGCTCACTACCAATTTTTCGATCCCTTGCCGGAGCACCTCATCCGATGTCATCGACACCTCATCTTTCCCTGCCGCTGCTTGCAGCGGCGCAGGCACAAAAGCATGTCACCCACAATGAGGCTCTCGCCTCCCTCGATGCACTCGTGCAATTGGCCGTTAAGGAGCGTGATCGAACCGCGCCGCCTGCCTCGCCCGCGGAAGGCGACCGCTTTCTCGTCGGCGCGGGGGCGACAGGCGTCTTCGCCAATCAGGAGGGAAACATTGCCCTGTTCGACCTTGGGATCTGGCGGTTCTTCACGCCACGTCCCGGATGGATCGCCTATGTGGAGGCTGAAGACCTACTCGTCATCTTCGACGGCGATGAGTGGAAGATACCCAGTTCGGTTCCCGAACAGATCCATAACCTGCAGCGGCTCGGGATCGGCACAACGGCCGATGATCTCAACCGCTTGTCGGCGAAGCTCAATGCGGTCCTGTTCGCCGCATTGGCGACGGAGGAGGGAGGTACGGGCGACTTGCGCCTTATGCTCAACAAGGGCACCGAGGCCAATGTTCTCTCGCAGCTCTATCAGCGCGGATTCAGCGGGCGCGCGGAAACGGGATTGATCGGCAGCGACGATTTCAGCATCCGCGTCTCGGCCGACGGAAGCCAATGGCGCGACGCGCTGCTGGTCGATCGCCGCACGGGTGTTGCATCCTTTCCTTGCGGTCTTGCCGATGTGCCGAGGCCGAATCTCCTGATCAACTCCGCCTTTCTCGTGAACCAGCGCAAATTCTCGGGTGGGGTGCTGGATGCAGGCATCTATGGGTTCGATCGCTGGAAAGGGGGCCCGGGTGGCTGTACGCTTACCCTCGCAGCAGACGGGACCATCACGCTTTCCGGTGCTCTCGAGCAGTGATCGATGTGGCTCAGGCCGCCGCCGAGATCGGCACGACCAGTTTCGCTGGTGCTACTCTGACCCTCTCCGTCGACGATCCCTCGGAGCCATTGCCGGTTGTGATCGGCTCAACGACGGCCACGATTCCCGCTGGCTCCGGCCGCCGCTCGGCCAGCGTAACGCTCGATGGAGCCGAGACAGACAACATCACCGTGCGGCTCCAGCTTTCCGGCCCATGTTCCTTCAAGCGCGCGAAGCTGGAGGTTGGAGCCCATGCAACGCCATGGGTGGGCGTTCCGTTTGACGTCGAGGAGCTCCGCTGTCGGCGTTATTATCAGCGGCTTTCGGTCAGTGGTGGAACACCTGCGATCCTGGGTGCGCTTGGACAGCGCGTTGCAGGCAACAACATCGATGTCCCCTGTATCCTGCCGGTGCCGATGAGAGCCGATCCGGTGTTGACGACCAGTGGATTCAGTTGGTCGAATGGATCTCCGACCGGCAATCAGATCGGCTTTCATAATAACAGCGGCGCCTCGTGGTCGGCCCTTTCAGGAAATTTGACGGTGACGACAGTGTCAGCAGCCAGCCCGTCCTGCGTCGCTCTGAGATTCCAGGCCAGTTCCTCGTTCAGCGGTGTGTCCGGAGCCGTCGGTAACCTCTATCTGGGCAATCTGGCCTTCATCGCCCTGCAGGCGGAACTGTGAGGATCGCGCATGAAAGCTTCTCCAACGCGTTTCGAACAAGCCGTCGAGCATGTGCTGAAGCATGAGGGCGGCTTCGTTCAGCATCCCCGCGATCCGGGTGGGGCGACCAAATTCGGCATCACCCGTGAAACGCTCGCCCGGGCGAAAAAACGCCCGGCGTCCATCAACGATGTCCGTCGCATATCGCGAAAGGAGGCGATCGCCATTTACCGGCAGCTCTATTGGGATGCGGTACGCGCCGATGAGCTTCCGCCGGGGCTCGACCTTGCTGTCTTCGATCTTGCGGTCAATTCCGGCCCAACACGAGCCGTGAAGATGCTACAGACGGCGCTCGGAGTCGAGGCGGACGGGATCGTCGGGCCGATCACGCTGGGCGCGGCCCGCGAGGCCGATGTCCCGGAGACCATCCGCCGACTCACGAAAGCCCGTCTCGGCTTTCTCGGCCGTCTCGCCACCTGGCCCGTCTTCGGTCTCGGTTGGCGCAGGCGTGTTCTCGCCGTCGAGCAGGAGGCTCTCCGGCTCGCATCCCTTCCATCCTCGTCTTCAAGGACTGTTTGATATGTTCGATACTAAGACCATCCTCGCCAGCCGTACGATCTGGGCCAACCTGGTCGGGCTTGCTGCCCTCGTTCTCGGCCTGTTCGGCTTGGACAGCTCGGCTCTTGTTACGGGCGCTTTCGAAGAGGTGCTCGTTCAGCTCATTGCCGCCGGCAGTTTCATTGCCTCGACTGTTTTCCGGATCCTGGCCACGAAACAGATTCTGAACTAACCTCGCGCCGCCCGGCCAGCTTCAGCCCATCATGAAAAATTTTGGAAAAAATTTCGCTCAGGCTGTCGATTCTGCCGATGCTCGTTCGTCGTATGGACAGGAACCCCCATGGGCTTCCTTCAATCAGAGGAGAAAAGACGATGCGCGTGATGGTCATGGTGAAGGCGACGAAGGATAGCGAAGCGGGCATACTGCCTACGAACGAGCTCCTCGAAGCCATGGGCAAATACAACGAACAGCTGGTCAATGCGGGCATCATGCTGGCTGGCGAGGGGCTGAAACCGTCATCTCAGGGCAAGCGCATCGCCTTCGATGGCCCGAGCCGCACCGTCATCGACGGGCCGTTCGCCGAGACCCGCGAACTCGTGGCCGGCTATTGGTTCTGGGAGGTCAAGGACATGGCCGAGGCAGTCGAGTGGGTGAAGCGCTGCCCGAATCCGATGCCCGGTCCGAGCGAGATCGAAATCCGACCGGTCTACGAAATGGCCGATTTCGGCGAGGTCATGACCCCGGAAGTCGCCGAACTGCTCGACAGGACAAGCGAGAAGCTGGCTGGCCGTTAAGATCCTGCTGTTGCTTCCGTTGCCATCGTGGCTTGCCGTCCGCCCCGCTTTCCTTTTAAGCGGGGTTCATGACGGCGACGGAAACCCACCGAGCGATTGAGACAATCTTCCGTATCGAGCAGGCCAGGCTCATCGCGGGCTTGGCTCGCATGGTGCGGGACGTGGGCATGGCCGAAGAGCTCGCTCAGGAGGCGCTCGTGACGGCTCTGTCGGAATGGCCGAAGACCGGGGTTCCCCAAAACCCCGGCGCCTGGCTGATGGCCGTGGCCAAACGTCGGGCACTCGACGGGATCCGGCGCGACAGGATGCTAGCGCGCAAGCACGCCGAAATCGGCCGGGATCTCGAGAGCGAGCATGACGGGGGTGTCGAGGCCATCGAGGCGGCTCTCGATGACGATATCGGCGATGAGCTGCTGAGCCTGATCTTCACCGCCTGCCATCCGGTGCTCTCGCCGGAAGCGCGTGCGGCCCTGACCCTGCGGCTGATCGGCGGACTGACGACGGACGAAATCGCCCGCGCCTTCCTTGCCAGTGAAGCGACCATTGCCCAGCGTATCGTTAGAGCCAAGAAGACGCTGAGCAAGGCCGGCCTGACCTATGAGGTGCCGCGTGGATCGGAACGGGACGAGCGCCTCGCCTCGGTGCTGGAGGTCATCTATCTGATCTTCAACGAGGGTTACGCGGCCACCGCCGGCGAGGATCTGGTCCGACCGGCCCTGTGCGCGGAAGCCCAGCGTCTGGGCCGCATTCTCGCCGGCCTCATGCCCGACGAGCCCGAGGTCTTCGGCCTCCTAGCGCTAATGGAAATCCAGGCCTCGCGCATGGCGGCCCGCACCGCGCCGGACGGCTCGCCCATTCCCCTGACTGAACAGAACCGTGCCCGTTGGGACCAGCTCCTGATCCACCGGGGGCTTGCGGCCCTGGAGCGCGCCGAAGCGCTGGGCGGCGCCAAGGGCATCTATGCCCTGCAGGCGACGCTCGCCGCCTGCCATGCGAGGGCGCGCAAGGCGGAGGAGACGGACTGGACGAGGATCGCCGCGCTCTACGACACGCTCCGCGACGTCATGCCGTCGCCGGTGGTCGATCTCAACCGCGCTGTGGCCCACAGCATGGCCTTTGGTCCCGAGGCGGGCCTTGCGCTCATTGGCGATCTCGAACGCTCGGAGATCCTGCGCGGCTATGCTCCCCTGCCGGCGGCAAAAGGCGATTTCCTCTACCGCGCGGGGCGTCTCGCGGAAGCGCGGCCCCAATTCGAGCATGCGGCCGCCCTCAGCCGCAATGAGCGCGAGAAAGCCTTTTTTCTCAAGCGCGCAGCGGATTGCGGCAACTGAACTGCCTCGGAGGACCGTAGCTCGGCCGGCCGTTCACACTCGTATAACCGGCTCTAGATAAATTCAGAATTCGTTCATTGCGGCAAGGGCATGGTCGTTTCATGCGTCTGGTTTGGTTGGTCATAGCGTTGTGGGGAATCACAGGGGCAGCGTCCGCGCAAAGCGCGGCGACGGCCCTGAAAAATTGCCTGCCTCCTCGCGAAATGCAGGAGGCGGTCGCCTCCAAGGGTGTTGTCGCGCCGGCCTCGGCCGTGATGACGGCACGGCGTCAGGTCCCGGGGGCGGACGTGGTCCGGGCCAGCCTCTGCCGCAACAGCGACAATCTTGTCTATGTGATCATGGTCTTGCAAAAGGATGGTCGCATCGTGCAAGTGATGATCGACGGCTCTTCCGGGCGTGTGAAATCGGTCCACTAGCGCATCGTGCGAAAAGTGGACCCGGTTTTCGCTGACGCGGACCTCCGGTTTCGCACCGAACGATGCGCCGCTTAAGGGATTAAACATCGGATTGATCCCAAAAGTGCCTTCCACTTTGGGTCCGATGCTCTGGAGAAAGCTCGAACCGTGCGCCTACTCGTTGTCGAGGATGACAGAACCCTCAATAAGCAGATCGTGACTGCCCTTGAACAGGCAGGCTACGCGGTGGATACCGCCATGGACGGCGAGGAAGGGCAGTTTCTTGGCGAGACCGAGCCCTACGATGCCATCATCCTCGATCTCGGCTTGCCGAAGGTCGACGGCGTTTCCGTCCTGACGGCTTGGCGCCGCGAAGGACGCAAGACCCCCGTCATCATTCTCACGGCCCGCGACCGCTGGAGCGACAAGGTTCAGGGCTTCGATGCCGGCGCCGATGATTACGTTACGAAACCCTTCCATATGGAAGAGCTTCTCGCCCGCGTTCGCGCTCTGCTGCGCCGCTCGACCGGTCACGCCACGAGCGAGATTGCCTGCGGCCCCGTGAAGCTCGATACCCGTTCCGGCCGCGTCGCCGTCGACGGCAATCCGGTGAAGCTCACCTCCCATGAATACCGGCTCCTGTCTTATCTCATGCACCACACGGGCCGCATCGTCTCGCGCGGCGAGCTGACGGAGCATCTCTACGATCAGGATTTCGACCGGGATTCGAACACTATCGAGGTCTTCATCGGCAGGCTTCGCAAGAAGCTCGGCGTCGACATCATCCAGACGGTTCGAGGCCTGGGTTACCTCCTTGACACGGGCCAGACGAAGACGTGACCCGTCTGCCATCGTTCGTCAAACGTTTCGCCAGCCGGCCCATCGCGGTCCGCCTTGCGGTTTCTTCCGTCTTCTGGAGCTTCGTGATCCTGCTGATTGCAGGGCTTATCCTCTCGACGCTCTATCGTGACAACACGGAGCGCGCGTTCGACCAGCGCCTCCTCGTCTACGCCAATACGCTCGCCTCCAATCTGGTCGGCCCGGGCGATCCGGATCGGGATCTCGGTCCCATCGGCGATCCGCGCTTCGAGCTGCCCCTGTCCGGCTGGTATTGGCAGGTGGCGCGGCCCAATGCGGCGGCGGGCGAGATCCGTTCCTCGAAATCGCTGTTCGGTGGGCAATTGCCGAACCTCGCCTCCGGCGACAACCGCTTCGGCCAGATCCGTCGCGGATACGGGAAAGCGCCGGACGATCGCAATTTGCGCATCATCGAACGAGATATCGATCTCGGCGAAGACGGACGTTACATCATCCGTGTTGCGGGACCGGCCGACGAGATCGAGGTGGCCGTGCGGGATTTCATCTTCGCGCTGACCGTCACCTTCGCGCTTCTCGGTCTGGCCCTGGGTTTCACCACGCTCCTGCAGATCCGCTTCGGCCTGCGGCCCCTGTCCAATCTTCGCAGCGCGCTCGGCGCCATTCGGCGAGGGGAGGCGGAGCGGATTGCGGGCGAATATCCCAGGGACATCTCTCCGCTCGCCAGCGAATTGAACCTCCTCCTCGACACCAACCGTGAGATCCTGGAGCGCGCCCGTACCCAGGTCGGCAATCTCGCTCACGCGCTCAAGACGCCGCTCAGCATCATCATGAACGAAGCGGAAAATGCCCCTGAGGAGGTTGCCGCCAAAGTCCGCGAGCAGGCGACGACGATGCGCGATCAGGTCAATTACTATCTCGACCGGGCCCGCGCAGCGGCGCTTGCCGGGACGCTCGGAACGCTGACGGAGGCCGAGCCCGTCATCGCGGGCCTCGCCCGCACCTTCGCCAAGATCTATCGCGACAAGGATCTGGAAGTCGAGCTGGCCATTCCGCCGAATCTGCGGTTCCGCGGTGAGAAGCAGGACCTGGAGGAGATGGCCGGCAACCTAATCGACAATGCGGCCAAATGGGCTGCGCACAAGGTCGAGGTGGCGGTCGAGATCGTGCGTGAGGACGACAGGTCGCGCTTCCGCCTGCTCATCGACGATGACGGTCCGGGTCTGCCGGAGGCAGCGCGAGAGGAGGTGCTCAAGCGCGGCCGCCGCCTCGACGAGACGAAGCCCGGCTCCGGCCTTGGCCTGTCCATCGTCAGCGATCTCGCTGCCCTCTACCGGGGCTCCTTGATGCTTGATGCCTCCCCCATGGGCGGGCTGCGGGCCATCCTCGAACTCCCCGGGGATAGGGGGTCGCCGTAAGGATATTTACGCGTGACACCGTGCCACCGTCGTGCTTGAGGAGGACACGCAGTAAATAGGACTTTATGGTGATCTGGGTAATCCTCCTGGCAATGACGGCAGCGGCCGTGATGGCGGTGCTATGGCCGTTGTCGCGCCACTATGCCGTGGCGAGGCAGGTGGATCCGGACACGCAATTCTACCGTGAGCAGATCGCCGAGATCGAGCGGGACCAGGCGCGCGGCGTACTCTTGGCCAGCGAGGCCGAAGCCGCCAAGGCCGAGGCCGGGCGGCGTCTCCTGCGGGCGACCGGCATGCATGGCGAGTCTTTTGCGGCCGTCGGAGAGCCGGCCCTGCGCCGCCGCCGCGCCGCCTCGACCCTCGCCCTGTCGATCATCCCGATCCTCGCGCTTGCGACCTACGAGATCTATGGCTCGCCGCAATCCCTGACCCAAGCGCCGAGCGCGCAGATGCCGCAACAGGCCGGTAATATCGATCTCATGCAGGCAGTGGCCCAGATCGAGAGCCACTTGGCGAAGAACCCGCAGGATGGCCGCGGCTGGGAGGTGATCGCCCCGGTCTATCTCCGCATGGGTCGGATCGACGATGCCGTGAAGGCCTATGAAGCGGCGATCCGCCATCAGGTGCCTGATGCCAACCGCTTCGCGAATTACGGCGAGGTCCTGGTGATGGCCAAGGACGGGCTCGTCTCGGCAGAGGCTCAGACTGCTTTCGAGGAGTCGGTCAAGCTCGATCCGACCTCTCCCAAGCCACGCTTTTATCTCGCCCGCGCCGCGGCCCAGGACGGCAAGATCGAAAAGGCCAAGGCGGCCTATAAGGATCTGCTCGCCTCGTCACCCGCCGATGCGCCCTGGGCCGAGGCCGTGAAGCAGGAACTCGCTTCCCTCGACGCGCCTCCGACACCGGCGGAACAGGAAGGCAGAGGACAGATCGGGCCAGAGGCGATCGCCGGAATGGTGGCCGGCCTCGCCAGCCGCCTGGAGGCTGAAGGAGGCACGGCGGAGGAATGGGCGCGACTGATGCGCTCCTATGCGGTGTTGGGCCAACGTGATAAAGCCATTGCTGCAGCCCAGCGAGCCCGGGAGGCGCTGGCGAAGGATGACGCCGCATTGAAAACCATCGATACGATGGCGCAAGAACTGAAACTGACCGACGCCCAGCCATGACGAGAAAACAACGCCGCTTGTCCCTGATCGGTGTCGCAGGATGCGTCCTCGCGGTTGCGCTCGGTCTCGTGCTCTACGCCATGAACGACACGATCGTGTTCTTCAACTCGCCGGCCGACATCCAGGCGAAGAACGTACAGCCCGGCACGCGCATCCGCCTCGGCGGTCTCGTGAAGGAGGGCTCTGTCCAGCGTGGCTCCGATCAGCAGATCACCTTCGAGGTCATGGATGCGCAGGCCGCGATCCAGGTAAACTACAAGGGCCTGCTGCCCGACCTGTTCCGCGAAGGGCAGGGGGTCGTGGCAGAGGGCGTGCTCGTCAGCTCCAGCGTGTTCCGGGCCGATTCCGTTCTCGCCAAGCATGATGAGAATTACATGCCTCGCGAGGTGGCGGATACGCTCAAGAAGCAGGGACACTGGATGGGCGAGGCGAGCGCTGCGCCCAAGACGCAGTAAGAAGGGAGAGCCCACGTGTTGGTCGAGGCCGGACATTTTGCACTCGCGCTGGCGCTTGGGTTGTCCCTGATCCAGTTCGTCGTTCCGCTCTGGGGTGCACGCGCCAACGATCCCGTGCTGATGGCCGTGGCTCCTGCAAGCGCGCTCGCTGTGCTTGCCTGCATCGCATTCTCGTTTCTTGCGCTGACCTTCGCTTATCTGAACTCCGATTTTTCGGTGCTCAACGTCGTGCAGAACTCGCACTCCGCGAAGCCCCTGATCTACAAGATCTCCGGTGTATGGGGGAACCATGAAGGCTCCATGCTGCTGTGGGTGCTGATCCTCGCCCTATTCGGCGGCGTGGTGGCGCTGTCGCGCAACAGCATCCCCATGCGCTTGCAGGCGAACACGCTCGCGGTTCAGGCCTCGATCACACTCGCCTTCCTGCTCTTTATCCTCACGACGTCGAATCCCTTCACGCGCGTCATTCCGGCGCAACTGGAGGGACAGGATCTCAATCCGCTCCTTCAGGATCCCGGCCTCGCGATTCATCCGCCGCTGCTCTACATCGGCTATGTCGGTTTCTCGATCTCCTTCGCTTTTGCCTGCGCGGCCCTGATCGACGGGCGCATCGATGCGGTGTGGGCCAGGATCGTCCGACCCTGGACGCTCGGCGCTTGGGCTTTCCTGACGCTGGGCATCGCCATGGGCTCCTACTGGGCCTATTACGAACTCGGCTGGGGCGGCTGGTGGTTCTGGGATCCGGTGGAGAACGCCTCGCTCATGCCGTGGCTCGCGGGCACGGCGCTCCTGCATTCCACCGTCGTGATGGAAAAGCGTGATGCGCTCAAAGTCTGGACGATTCTTCTCGCCATCCTGACCTTCTCCCTGTCGCTCCTCGGCACTTTTCTCGTTCGCTCCGGCGTGCTCACCTCGGTGCACTCCTTCGCGGTGGATCCGGAGCGCGGGACGTTCATTCTCGGCATCCTGATTTTGTTCATCGGCGGATCGCTGACGCTGTTTGCGTCGCGCGCGCCGATGCTCAAGCAGGGCGGCCTGTTCGCGCCTGTCTCCCGCGAGGGCGCGCTCGTCCTCAACAATCTTTTCCTCGCTACTGCCTGCGCCACCGTGTTCATCGGCACGCTTTATCCGCTGGCCCTGGAGGTGCTGACGGGCGAGAAGATCTCGGTGGGTGCACCGTTCTTCAACTTTACCTTCCTGCCGCTGATCGTGCCGCTGCTGCTGCTTCTGCCGCTCGGTCAGACGTTGGCCTGGAAGCGCGGCAACTTCCTCGGCGCGGCCCAGCGTCTCTATGCCGTGTTCGGCATTTCGCTTCTGGCCGCCATCGCCATGTTCGCGTTCCAGCACGGCGGGCCGGTGGCTGCACCGCTCGGTGTCGGCCTCGGCGTCTATCTGGTTCTCGGCTCGCTCAACGAGATCGTCGCGCGCTCCTGGTCCAGGGGGACGCCACTCTCCGTTGTATGGCGGAAAGCGCGAGGCCTTCCGCGCTCGGCCTGGGGCACGGCTATCGCCCATGCGGGCGTCGGGCTCACAGTCATCGGCATCGCGGCGACCGCATGGGGCGTCGAGGCCATCGGCAGCCTGAAGCTGGGCGAGCGGCTCAAAGCCGGCGACTACGAAATTCGGCTTGAACAGATCATCCCGCGCATCGAGGCCAATTATCGGGAAGATGTCGCTGTATTGACAGTCATCGGCGGCGGTCGCGAACTAGGGACTCTCGAGACCATGAAGCGGCTCTACGTGACGCGCGGCATGCCGACGACCGAAGCAGGAATTCTGACCACGGGCCTCGGCCAGATCTATGCCAGCATCGGTGAAGTGCAGACGGACGGATCGGTCGGCATGAGGCTCTATTACAAGCCGCTGGTTCTGCTGATCTGGATCGGCCCCCTCGTGATGGCGGCAGGTGGCGCCCTGTCCCTGACGGATCGGCGCCTGCGCATCGGTGCTCCGGCCCGTGCGAAGGTGGCGCCGCCAGCCGCGGTTCCCGCGGAGTAGGCGATGCGCTTCATCTTCGTCCTCATTGCAGCTTTCATGCTCGGCGGGCCAGTCCTCGCGGTGCAGCCGGACGAGGTGCTGAAGGATCCCGCTCTGGAAAAGCGCGCACGCGAGATTTCGGCGGGACTGCGCTGCCTCGTCTGCCAGAACCAGTCCATCGACGATTCCGATGCGCAGCTCGCCAAGGATTTGCGGCTTCTGGTGCGCGAGCGCCTCGTCGCCGGCGACACGAACCAGGAAGTGGAGAACTTCCTCGTGCAGCGCTACGGCGAATTCGTGCTGCTGAAGCCGACCTTCGGAACGCATACCCTGCTGCTCTGGCTGACGCCGGCTCTCGTCCTGATCCTCGGCGGCATTGGCGCTTATGCCGCGATGAGACGCCGCACACAGCCGGCCGCTGCGCTCGATGCGCAGGAACAGAAGGCGCTTGAGGATCTGCTCAAGCGCGACGAGGGCGCTTGAAGGCGGGCAGCAGGAGCAAGTGAAACACAACCCGCACAAGGACATTGAGCAGCGGAATAACCTGCGCCGAAATGGGCAGAATTCCTTTCGTTAAGCATTTCCGATCCTTGCTGTTGATCATGCCATTTTGTCGCGGTGCCAAGCTAAAAAGCGGCTGATATCGGGCACTCACATCTCCCGATATTCCGCGCGAAAGGTACGGTCGTGAAGCTTGCGGCCTGTGGATTGTGTCTGATCCTTCTTGCCCTCCCTTTCGCATCGCGAGCGAGTGAGAATCTCGTCGCCAAACGCGAGGCCTGCCGCATCGAGGCGAGAAGCCGCATTGCGCCGAAGAAGAAGATCGAAGTTGACGATTACCGGCGCATTGTCGAACGGCGCGCGGCCTATGTGACGCAGTGCATCAACCGAACCGTCGTGGCTCACAGCAACGTCCCGCTTCCGCCGCAAAGGACACTCGACGATGCGATGGATAACGACAAGCAGCGTGTCGTCAGAGCGAGCCGCAAGGAACCCCGTCGTCTTGCCGGGCGTGCGAACCGAGACCGGGCGAAATTGGCTTCGATCAGGTCGACGAAGCTCAAAGGCAAGAAGATCAGATTGTCGCCACGCAGGAGCAAGTGACGCTCCTCGGAGCCTGGCTCGTCGACCTCTTACCTCGTTCTAAGAGGCTGCGCACCGCTAAGCCCTCCTCCCCACAAGGGGGAGGGAAGATGCGTCTGAGTCTCAGAACGAATGACGAGCCAGATTATCAGGTCTGCTCATCCTGAAACCTTACCAACATTTCATCTTGAGGTGAGAGTACCGTAAGGCTTGAACCCCCATCTTGCTCCCATGACGAACCGGCAAGGTTCTTCCAAAGGTTCTTCGAGGAGAGACAAGACATGTTGGACAAGGTTTCCACTCCTGCCCGCAAGCGCACCGCAAAGTGGCTCGGCGCAGCGGCCGTGGCCGCGATCATCGCGGGCGGCGCCGTCGAGAGCGGTCTAGTTGCTCCCAATCCCGCCCATGCCGAACTGCGCTCCATGGCGCAGCCGGTTCAGGGCGCCCCGTCCTTCGCCGACGTCATCGACCGGGTGAAGCCCGCCGTCGTGGCCGTGAAGGTCAAGGTGCAGAACGTCGCCGACCGAAACGACGACGAGGACGGCCCGCAGTTCTCGATGCCCGACCTGCCCCCCAGCCACCCGATGGAGCGCTTCTTCCGCCAGTTCCGCGACCAGATGCCCGGTGAGCGCGGCGACCGCTCTCCGCGTCGCGAGCGTCCCCGCCCGTTCGGCCAGTCGCTCGGCTCTGGCTTCTTCATCTCGGCTGACGGCTATGTCGTGACCAACAACCATGTGGTCGACAATGCCTCCGAGGTGCAGGTCACCATGGACGACGGCAAGACTCTCGACGCCAAGGTCATCGGCACCGACGAGAAGACCGACCTCGCCCTGCTGAAGGTCGAAGGCAAGGACTTTCCTTACGTTCGCTTCGCCGGCCAGAAGGCCCGGATCGGCGACTGGGTGGTCGCCATCGGCAACCCCTTCGGCCTCGGCGGCACGGTGACGGCCGGCATCGTCTCGGCCCAGCATCGCGACATCGGTGCCGGTCCCTATGACGACTTCATCCAGATCGATGCTTCGGTGAACAAGGGCAATTCCGGCGGCCCGACCTTCAACCTCTCCGGTGAGGTCGTGGGCGTGAACACGGCGATCTTCTCGCCGTCCGGAGGCAATGTGGGTATTGCGTTTGCCATCCCGGCGAGCACCGTCGAGAACGTTGTGGCGTCCCTGAAGGACAAGGGCTCTGTGACCCGCGGCTTCATCGGCGTGCAGATGCAACCGGTGACCAAGGAGATCGCCGAGGCCATCGGCCTCAAGGAGCCCAAGGGCGCCCTCGTGGCTGAAGCCATCAAGGACAGTCCCGCGGCCAAGGCCGGTGTCCGCACCGGCGACACGATCATCGCCGTCGACGGGCAGCCGATCAATGAGGCCAAGGATCTGTCCCGCAAGGTGGCCAATGTCGCTCCGGGCAAGTCCCTGTCTCTCACCCTTTGGCGTGAGGGCAAGGAGCGGACTGTGACCCTGGAGGTCGGAAGCCAGCCGAAGGGTGTCTGATCCACATAAGGTAGTAGGGCACCAGGGTTTATAGTTGATTGCCCCTGACACCTGGTGTCTTCTGCCCACGGCAGGCCGGCCTCTTCCCCCTCCAAGGCCGGTCTGCCGTCGGGTCCTTCATTGCGTTACAAGTGGGCTTATGCGGATTCTCATCATCGAGGACGACAAGGAGGCAGCCTCCTACCTCGTCAAGGCATTTCGCGAAGCGGGCCATATGGCGGATCACGCTGCCGATGGGCTCGATGGCTATGCCATGGCCGAGGAGGGGGATTACGATGTGCTCGTGGTCGACCGCATGCTGCCCAAGCTCGATGGCCTCTCTCTGATCCGTTCCTTGCGCGAGCAGCGGGTCGAAACGCCGGTCCTGATTCTCTCCGCCCTCGGTCAGGTCGACGATCGCGTGAAGGGCCTGCGCGCTGGCGGCGACGATTATCTCCCCAAGCCTTATGCCTTCTCCGAGCTTCTCGCGCGTGTCGAGGTGCTCTCGCGCCGCCGGGCATCGGCCCCCAGCGCGGAGTCGACGGTCTATCGCATCGCCGATCTGGAACTCGACCGCCTGTCGCACCGTGTGACGCGCTCCGGCCACGAGATCGTGCTGCAGCCGCGCGAGTTCAGGCTGCTCGAATATTTGATGAAAAACGCCAATCAGGTGGTCACCCGAACCATGCTGCTCGAGCATGTGTGGGATTACCACTTCGATCCCCAGACCAACGTCATCGACGTTCACGTCTCGCGGCTGCGCGCCAAGATCGACAAGGGGTTCGACAAGCCGTTGATTCACACCATCCGGGGCGCGGGTTACATGGTGCGCGTCGGTGCGGAGGGCGACGAGGAATGAGCGTGAAGCCATGAACGCTTCCATGAGTGCGCTCGGCAAGCTCGTCCGGACGACCGCTTTCAAGCTGTCTTTTGCCTACCTGCTCATCTTCACCATCTTCGCCTTCGTGGGCTTGGGCTATGTTGCCTGGAACGCCCAACGGCTGCTGACCGATCAGTTCGTGTCGACCATCGAGACCGAGATCAACAGCCTGTCAGAGCAATACAGGTTTGGCGGTCTGCGCCGGCTCGTGAACATCGTCGAACGTCGCTCACGTGCACCGGGCGCCATGCTCTACCTCGTCACGACGGAAGCGGGAGAGCGGGTTGCCGGCAATGTGGGAGCGCTGCCGCCCGGCGTGATCGGCCGCACGGGTCAGTTCGAGACGCTCTACAACCGCACGGATGAAACGGAGGCGCGGCCCGACATGGCCATCGTGCGCGTCTATCTTCTCCCCGGCGGGTTTAGGCTCCTCGTCGGACGTGACATCGAGGAGCGCAGGCGCCTGCAGGAGGTCATCTATCGCGCCTTCGGCTATTCGCTGCTCTTCATCGTCGTGCTCGGTTGCGTCGGTGGCTGGTTCATTACGCGGCGCGTCTTGAAACGTGTCGACGACATGACCGAGATCACGCGCCACATCATGACGGGTGATCTGGGAGGGCGATTGAAGATCGCCGGAACCGGCGATGAGCTTGATCGTCTCGCCAAGAACCTCAACGACATGCTCGACCGCATCGGCGAACTGATGCGCGGCATGCAGGAGGTTTCCGACAATATCGCCCACGACCTGAAGACACCGCTGACGCGCCTGCGCAACAAGGCGGACGAAGCCCTGCGCACTGCGAGCACGCCCGACGAGCTGAAATCCGCTCTCGAAGCCACCATCGAGGAGAGCGACAATCTCATCCGCATCTTCAATGCTCTCCTCATGATCGCGCGCCTGGAGGCCGGCAATGCCCGCGAAGGTCTGGCGGATTTCGATGCTGCCGAGGCGGTGCGCGACGTAGCCGAACTCTACGAGGCTCTCGCGGAAGAGGCGGGCGTGTCGCTCGAGGTTGCTGTCGAGGACGACCTGCCCATCCACGGCAGCCGTGAACTGTTGGGGCAGGCCATGGCGAACCTTCTGGACAATGCCTTGAAATACGGTGCTGCAACCGGCGAGCAACCGCAGGCGATCAGTGTTTCCGCTCATCGGAGCGACGGCGAGATCAGGATCGTGGTGGCCGATTGCGGCCCCGGCATTCCGGAAGCGGAGCGCAGCCGCGTGCTGGAGCGCTTCGTACGCCTGGAAATGGCTCGTTCGCGTCCTGGCTTCGGCCTCGGCCTCAGCCTGGCCGCCGCCGTGGCCCGGCTCCATGGCGGAACCTTGCGGCTGGAAGACAACGGGCCCGGATTGCGGGTCGTCCTGGCTTTGCCGCTGAAGGCCGTCGAACTGCCGCAATCCCCGCTCCAGTCTGCGGCCTGAAAACTAAAGTTGGGATCATAACGGCACTTTTCGATTGCCTCCGGCTCTCCGGCGTGAACACTCAAGGCGCCCGCAAATACCCGATGGATTGGCCGTGCCGGACCAGACGAACTCCCTTTTCAGCCGCCTCACGAAAGCTCCGCCTGTTGCGGATACCAGGCGCGCGAAGGCGCAACTGGCGGATTTCGTCAAGCGCATGCGCGAGGAACCTGAGGCAAAGATCCTCTCAGGTCCTCTCGAAAGCGGATTGTTTCGCGATCTCCTCCTGGCCCTGGCCGACCATTCCCCCTTTCTTTGGCAGCTCGTCGTCAACGATCCGGCCCGGATGGCAAGGCTCGCCTTCGAGCCGCCGGAGGAGGCGCATCGCGCCATCATCGAGAGCCAGTCCGGTCTTTTCCGCGAACTGCGTTCAGGCGCGATCACGCGCGACGAGGCCGCGCGCGCATTCCGTCAGAATCGCAATGCCCATGCGCTTCTCGTTGCTCTCGCCGATGTCGGCGGCCTCTGGAGCACGGAAGAAGTCACGCAGGCTTTGTCCGACTTCGCCGATGCCTCCGTCGCCGGCGGCGTGAACCTGGTTCTGACAGAGACCGCGGATCTTGGTCGTATTAAGCTGCAGAATCCCGACTCTCCTGGCGAGGGCTCCGGCTTCACGGTGCTGGCGCTCGGCAAGCACGGGGCAGGCGAGCTCAATTATTCGAGCGACATCGACCTCGTCATCTTCTTCGATCCCGAGACGACGGCGCTGAAAGACCCCTACGAGGCGGCCACGGTCTATACGCGCATCGCGCAACAGCTCGCCAAGCTCCTGCAGGAGCGTACCGCCGACGGTTACGTGCATCGCGTCGATTATCGCCTGCGCCCGGACCCGGGTTCCACACCGACGGCGGTGTCGCTGGCTTCGGCTTATGTCTATTACGAAACCGTCGGCCAGAACTGGGAGCGCGCGGCGCTCATCAAGGCAAGGCCGGTGGCTGGAGATCTCGCGCTCGGTGAGAATTTTCTGAACGAGCTGCGTCCCTTCATCTGGCGCAAATATTTCGATTTCGCGTCCATCGCCGATGTGCACGCCATGAAGCGGCAGATTCATGCCGTTCGCGGACACGACCAGATCGCGGTCGCCGGCCACGACATCAAGCTCGGACGCGGCGGTATTCGCGAGATCGAATTCTTCGTGCAGACGCAGCAGCTCGTCTTTGGCGGGCGCCGTCCCAATTTGCGCGGACGTCGCACCCTCGACATGCTCAAAAGCCTCCACGTCGAAGGCTGGATCACCGACAAGGCACGAGACGAACTCTCCGACGCCTATCGTTTCCTGCGCACCATCGAGCACCGGCTGCAGATGGTGGCGGACGAGCAGACGCAGCGCCTGCCTTCGGATGAGGAGCAATTGAAGCGCTTCGCCAAATTCTGCGGCTATCCCACGCTCAAAGCCTTCTCCAAGGCCCTCACGGATCAGGCGAAGATCGTGCAGGGGCATTATGCGCTGCTGTTCGAGGAGGGGCCTGAGCTTGCTTCCGATGTCGGCAGCCTCGTCTTCACCGGCACCACCGACGATCCGGAAACTCTCGCAACGCTCCGTCGCCTCGGCTTTCACGAGCCCGAGCGCGTGGCGGAAACCGTGCGCGGCTGGCATTTCGGCCGCCGTCCTGCGATCCAGAGCGCCCGCGCCCGCGAGGTGCTCACCGAACTCACGCCGGCATTGCTTTCGGCCCTCGGCGGCACCGCCGATCCTGACGGCGCGCTTGCCGCCCTCGACCGTGCTTTCGGCCGCATGCCGGCTGCCGTCGAGCTTCTCACCATCCTGCAATCGCATGACCGCCTGCGGCTTCTCTTCGCCGATCTTCTCGGCACCGCGCCGCGCCTTGCCGACACGGTCGCGCAATCGCCGCATGTGCTCGACGCGCTCATCGATCCCGCCTTCGGTACCCCCACCACCGACGACGAGATTATTGAAGAACAGATGAGGCAGCTCATCGGTCCGCCGCGCGATTTCGAGGATTTTCTGGATCGCGTTCGCGATGCGACGCGCCAGATGCGCTTCGTCACGGGCGCGCGGCTCCTGTCCGACGTGCTTTCATCCGCGCAGGCAGGAGAGGCCTACGCGGCCATCGCACGCGCCGTCATCCGCGCCTCCTTCGATGAAGTGCGCCGCGCCTTCGAGGCCGAGCACGGCACCGTGCCGGGTTCACGTATCGCCATCCTCGGTCTCGGCCGGCTGGGCAGCCGCGAGCTGACGGCAGGCTCCGATCTCGATCTCGTGGTGATCTACGATTTCGACGAAGACATGCGCGACAGCAACGGCCCGCGCAGCCTCGATGCGGTGGTCTATTACACGCGTCTCACGCAGCGTCTGGTCTCGGCGCTCACGGTGCCGACGCGGCGCGGCCTGCTCTACGAAGTCGATCTGCGCCTGCGCCCGCAAGGCGGCAAGGGCCCTGTCGCGTCGCAGTTCAAGGGCTTCGTGAATTACCAGAAGACCGAAGCCGATCTCTGGGAGCATATGGCGCTCACCCGCGCCCGCATCCTGGCCGGCGACGAGGATTTCGGCACTGAAGTCTCCGAAGCTGTAAAGAACATCCTCACCGCCAAGCGCGATCCGAAAAAGGTGTTCAAGGAGGTGCGCGCCATGCGCGAACTGATCGCGCAGGAGAAGGGCGACAGCGATCCCTGGGACCTGAAGCTCGCCCGCGGCGGCCTCACCGATCTCGATTTTTTGGCGCAGGGATTCGTGCTGTCTCATGCGAATGCACACCCGCTTCTCGTCGGACTCCCGGTTGAAGACACATTCGCGAGGGCTCAGACTGCAGGCTTGCTTGATGACGATGACGCAAGGGCACTTATCGAGGCGCACCGATTGTTCAGCGACATCTTCCAATGGCAGCGCCTCACCATCGAGGGAAAATTCGACGCGGAAACGGTGCTGCCCGTGATCCTCAAGCGCCTTGCAACGGTGGCGGGGCTTCCGAGTGCGAAGGTGCTGCTGGAGCATTTTCAGGAAACATATCGCAAGGTCAGCGCGATTTTTGGTGCAACGGGATCGTGAAGTCTAACGCCGGACGCCCGTAGCCGCATGCCGCTCCGGCAATGACTATCATGAGTTGCGATTCGTACGGGAAGGATGAAGCTTTTCGTATATTTATGAGACATTTAGATACTAAAAAATCCTAAAAACCCTTCGTCCCAGTAGTTACCTCCGCACGAAAAATCTGCTCGGAATACCCCAAACCTCGGCTGTACGCCGATCAGATTGGGGGCGAATATGGCACAGGACTCACTCAGCGCATGGCTTGATTGGTGGGAATCTAAAGGCAAAGCCATTTCCTATTGCTACATCGGCAATGGCGGCTCGATTGTGACCCCTGGAACGAGCAGCCAGGTCGGCACCTCTGTAGTAGTCGGTGGTGCCCCCTCGGGCGGTACACCAGGTGATAGGGCGCCAAGTCCGATTGTTGAGGGCGGCGAAGGGAGTCCGATTCCCGTCACTGCTGTGGTCGTATCCAGCGTCACTAATTCTGAAACCCTTGGCAATAGCAGCACCCCGAACTTAATTACGACCACGACGACTTATAGCAATGGGGCGAAAACAGTAACGGTGCAAACTCCGTCTGGTTGGACATGCCACACCATATTTCCAGATGGGAGCGACCAATTTGTCCAATACGATGCCATTTCAAAGGAGACATCAACAGTCCTGAGGGATCAACATTCGTCGGCTACCTTTGTGAATGATGAACGAGGCAATCTAATCAGCGCAGACATTAAGCGAACCGATGGAACATCGGAGCGTCTTTATCACGACCCAGAAGACGGGCATTGGATTCAGATCAGCCGGGGATCGGATTCAACAAGAACCGTTGATTTTGGTTCTGGAGATGCGAAGAACGTTGAATTCAATCATAGTAATGGAACGAAAGACATAGAAAGATATAATGAGGATGGAGTTCTAGGATGTTTGATCCCGGGGTTTGATGGTGCATTCTTATCGCCGGAATGGAGGGATGCGCTATGGGCCAGGTTCTCCATGGGAGCGCCACAACGACAGAGGCAGTCCGTCGAGCAATACAGCA
>NZ_JBVVAK010000114.1:0-26560 GCF_055792825.1 Microvirga sp. GN3 | reverse complement strand
GTCGAAGGGATGACCGAACTCGCAACACCCATGATCAACCAGCAGGCTCTGGCAATCACCCCACAGGCGAGCTGACCAATGGCCACCTCAAACCGCACCCGAATTTACACTCATTGACGGACGTAACCTGGGGGAGGCGGGCTGATGCGAGCATTGAGGAAGCACTTTGCCAAATTGTGGCTATCCTATGCGAGCGTCCTCACATGACTATTGTAGACGCCTCCAAAGGATGCTTCACGCCTTCCGCTAACTGCTTGTTACATATGCGCTTATTTTTCGAGTTTGCCTCAGCTTTTCCCTGAAAGGACCCATTGGTTCGCCTCACCCTCAAAAGTGCGGATTCGTTAGTCTGGTTGGGAGGGCAGAGCGGACGTTTAGAGCAGCCCTGTTTTCTTCTGGAGTTGACCCGCAGCGGACTTTCGGTGGACGCTGTGATGATCTGCTCAGGTGGTTTGGAGCGCCTGGATCAACTCGCGGGCAAAGCTCTCGCTGGCGGGCGGAAGTGTCCGCTCCACCTTCTTGATGATCGAGACCGCCCGGGTAAATCGCCGGTCATTGACAGGACGCGAGCGCAAGGTCTGCTCAGCTCGGACTTCCATGGCAGAGCCGGGCAGGATGGCGGCCCCCAAGCCCGCCCGCACCATGCCCACCGCCGTCGACATGTACGTCGCTTCAGCGGCAACGATCGGCAATCGGCCGGCCGCATGGAACGCTGCATCCACCACCGCACGCACGCTCGTGGCCGGATGCATCAGAATAAGCGGATGGCGGGTCAAGGCCTCTACATCAACCTGTTCCATGTCGCCGAACGAATGTCCGACCGGGTAGACAACATGCATGTGGTCCTGCGTCGTGTGCAGCACCTCGAAATCGGGATCGACGATCCGGCCGCCTGTCAGCCCAAGGTCAACCTGCTCCTCGCGGACCTGGGCAATGACCCCACTAGCAATCACGTCATGAATCACGAACGAGATCTTCGGGTTTGCCTCCCGGAACTCCGCAATAATCTCCGGCAGGACACCCGCAGCAAAGGAGGGCAGGGCGGCAAGGCGGACAATACCGTGCCGCTGGGCAGCCACGTCCCGGGCTTCGGCCACAACAGCGTCGAGGTCTCGCACGATGCGCTGCAACGCCGGCACGAGTTCCCGGCCCATCCTTGTGAGGGAGACAGTACGGGTGTTGCGGTCGAATAGACGCACACCCAAGGCTTCCTCCAGATTGCGGATTTGTACTGTAAGCGCCGGCTGCGACAGGTTCAGGAGGCTGGCGGCCCGCGTGAAGCTGCCAAGCTGGGCCACGGTGACGAAGGCACGAATCTGGCGGAGGTCGGGATTCATAAATTCAGATTATTACTGTAATCCAATCATTTCAATTGTGTAATCACCGGGTCCGGTCTGGGGCCAGAACAAGAGCTGTTCCTATTGACACGGTAAGACAGAACGGAGCGACAATCTTCCAAAAATTCTTTCGGACTGATCGCCGAACAGGAAGCAAGAGAATACTCACCTCAACCGGGTGCCCGTTTGAAACTATTACAATAATCGGCTGTATCGGACTGATCCGAACAGCGCCGCTCTCGCACCGGCGACACTCCAGAGGGCGGCACGCTTGTGCATCAGGTGTTCAGCCCTGGATGACGGCTTGAACATCAAGATTCACGCTGAATTCAGCCGTTGCGGAGGTCTTTCGGTCAGTTTACCGGCCCACGTTCTTGCTACGTGCTACGTTACCGTATGTTTGAGAGCAGATCTTGTTCCAGCCCGGGGGTGCCACGCACGCGCTGTGCTGGGTTCACGCCGAGCGACACCTGCAGAAGCTGATGCCCGCCTCGCCCAAGCAGGCCAAGGCGGTGGAATTGGTCCGTCAGACCATTTGGTGTTTTTACCGTGGTCTGAAGCTGTGGAAGCAAAGCCCCACCCCAGGCGCTGAGGCGTTATTCAGGCGTCAGTTCAACCGCATCTTTGGCCAACGCACGGGGTACAAGGACCTCGTGCGCTGCTGGCCCGGCTGGCGCGACGCAAGGGCGAACTGCTGCGGGTGCTCGAGCGGTCGGAGATCCCGCTGCACACCAACGCGTCCGAGAACGACCTGCGCGCCTGCGTGACTAAGCGGAAGGGCATCGTCACATTAACGGGATGCGAGCGGGAGCTGGCATATGAAGCGATATGAAGAAGCCTCGCCCGTCGCTCTACGCTCGCCATCGTTTCCCCGCCGAGGTGATCAGCCTCGCAGTCGGGTTCTATTTTCGCTTTCCGCTGAGCCTGCGGATGGTGGAGGAGATGCTCGCCGCCCGTGGAATTCAGGTCAGTCACGAGACGGTTCGTCGTTGGGCCGAGAAGTTTGGTCGGGAGTATGCCAGTCGCATCCGCCGACGCGCTCCTCGGCCGGGCGACCGCTGGCATCTTGATGAGGTGGTGATCACGATTGCCGGAAAGAAGCACTGGCTGTGGCGGGCTGTTGATCAGGACGGCTTCGTTCTGGATATCCTGGTTCAGAGCCGCCGGGATCGCAAAGCCGCCCAGCGCCTGCTGCGCAAACTGCTGAAGAAGAGCGCCGTGGCTCCGCGGGTGATGGTTACAGACAAACTTGGGTCCTACGGTGCCGCTCGCAGGGTGATGGGCCTGACCATCGAACATCGGCAGCATAAGGGGTTGAACAACCGGGCGGAAAACTCACACCAGCCCACCCGCCGACGAGAACGCCAGATGAAGCGCTTCAAGTCGGCCCGGCAGGTGCAACGTTTTCTCTCGATTCATGATCCGATCAGCAATCTGTTTCACCTGCGACGGCATCAGCTCACGGCGACGAACTATCGCAAGGCTCTCAGCGCAGCCTTTGAGAAATGGGCAGATATCACCTCTGTAGCACTTGCTGCCTGAAAACGATGCGCCTCCCCACCCGAATTTTTTCGAACCGCCGTTAACGTGACGATGCCCCCATGATCCACCTCCCGTTCCAGGCAGTGAATCACAGGGCATCGTCAATTTAACCGAAGGGTGACCTGGATCGGGCTATCCGTGAGGGATGAAACCGATCCATACTCCTCGTTATGCCCGCCACCGCTTTCCGGCTGAAGTGATCGGCTACGCCATTTGGCTGTACTTCCGGTTTCCACTCAGCCTCCGCATGGTCGAGGAGATATTGGCGGCCAGAGGGATCCTTGTGAGCTATGAGACCGTGCGGCAGTGGGCCCTGAAGTTTGGCTAGGAGTTTGCCGCGCAAATCCGCAGGCGTCTTCCGGCAGCTGGGGACAAATGGCACCTTGATGAGGTCGCGATCAATATCGCGGGCCGGAAGCACTGGCTCTGGCGAGCCGTCGACCAGCATGGGGTCGTGCTCGACATCCTGGTCCAGAGCCGGCGCAATGCCAAAGCCGCCAAGCGTTTGCTGCGCAAGCTGCTCAAGAAGCAAGGTATCACTCCACGCGTGATGATCACGGACAAGCTGGCCAGCTATGCCGCCGCGAAGAAAGCTGTAATGCCGGGTGTGGAGCATCGCCAGCATAAAGGCTTGAACAATCGAGCCGAAAACAGTCACCAGCCGACCCGACGACGCGAGCGCATCATGAAGCGCTTCAAATCTGCCGGACAGGCCCAACGCTTCCTTTCAGTTCACGACCGGGTTGCAAACCTCTTTCGCCGTCCTGCCAACATCAATGCCGCAGATCATCGCGCATTCCGGGCGCAAGCCTTTATGACTTGGAGTGAGGTGACTGGCGTTGCAGTGGGCTTCTGATCTGCCGCCCCAGTGAGGCGCTTTGCCTTCAGCTCGTTAAATTGGCGGTGCCACCCTGCCTCTTTGCATGTCAGCCGATCGACGCATTGCCGTAACCTCACGGCATTCGCTCCACCGCGCTACCAACGCTCGCCTTATTCGCTTGTGTCTCTTGAACAATCCACTGCCGGAACGCGACCAATGGTGGGTACGAAGTGCGGTTTGCCGGCCAAGCCAGGTAATACTGCTCTATGCTTTGCATCGGCAGGTCCAGCGCCCTGACAAGATCTCCTCGTGCGATCTCATCTTGAATGAGGAATTCAGGAAGCAGCGCTAGACCGAGCCCTGAGATGGCTGCCTGTGCGACCGTCGCAAATTGGTCGAACAGCATGCCATGCAGCGGCTCGCTGAGCCCCCCGTACATCATAAACCAGTGCTCCCAGGCGTCCGGTCGCGAGACGAGGTGCAGGAGCGGAGCCCTAAGAAGATCGCTTGGCTTCTCGAACCTATATTCCTCCAGGAGCGAGTGATTACAGGCGGGCACCACCTTCTCGCTCATCAGAAACGCGAGTTCGGCTCCTGGCCAGTCCGGACTTCCGAAGTGGATGGCGGCATCCGCCTGGTCCAGACTGAAGTCGAACGGAGCAAGGCGCGTCGTCAGGTTGACTGTGATCCCAGGATTCTCCCGCAGGAAGCCGGAAAGGCGAGGGGCTAGCCAGCGGGTGCCGAAGGTCGGCAGGATCGCGAGGTTGAGCGTTCCGCCCATAGGATTGGCACGGAAGCTCAGGGTCGCGCTGGAAATGCGCCTGAGAGCCTCTCGGATTTCCCGGGCATAGGTTTCGCCAGCCAGTGTGGGACGGATGGTCTGGCGCTCCCGCACAAAGAGCTCCGAACCAAGCAGTTCTTCCAAAGCCCGGATCTGCCGGCTGACTGCTCCCTGCGTTAGGTTCAGTTCTTCGGCCGCGGCCGTGATGCTCCGATGGCGGGCGGCGGCTTCGAAGGCGCGAAGCAGGGACATGGACGGCAGGAAGCGGCGGGCGATGGCCATCTCATTACCTTTACTCATGACCTCTTGAGGAAAATCGGCTTGCTCTCAAGGTTGCTTCTGAGGAACTGATTACAAGAGGGAATGGAGCCTGAACAGGGCCATTCCCTCGCTCCAGACACAGGAACTCGGGATGAAGAACGATCCGCGCAGCCACGGTCTATGGGAACGCTCGGCGCCTCCAGCCCCTCCAACGACGAGGCTGTCCGGCGATCTCAAAGCCGATGTCGCGGTAATCGGCGCCGGCTTTACGGGCCTTTCTGCGGCCCTTCATCTTGCCGAGGCGGGAGCCTCGGTCGTGGTGCTGGAGGGTGTGGAAATCGGCTTTGGTGGCTCGGGCCGCAACGTTGGCCTCGTCAATGCGGGCATGTGGGTCATGCCCGACGATCTGCCGGGTGAACTGGGCGAGGTCTACGGCAACTATCTGCTTCACGTGCTCGGCGACGCGCCCAGTCTTGTGTTCGAACTCGTCGAGAAGCACGCAATGGCTAGCGAGATCGAGCGGAACGGCACGCTCCACTGCGCCGTCGGCGCGAAGGGCTTGGCGGAGCTCGAGGAGCGGTCCCGGCAATGGCAGGCGCGTGGCGCACCCGTGCACCTGCTTGATGCGGAGGAGACTGCCAGAAAGGTCGGTACCAGCGCCTACAGTGGCTCGCTTCTCGACCTTCGCGCCGGAACCATTCAGCCGCTCGCCTACGCGCGCGGGCTCGCGAGCGCGGCCATCAAGGCGGGGGCTCAACTCTTCACCTCGAGCCCTGTGGTGGATGCGCGAGAAGTTGATGGCGGATGGCAGGTGCGAACCAGTGGCGGGTCTGTGCAGGCCAAATGGGTGATCGTTGCCACGAATGCCTACACAAGCCATGTGTGGCCACAGATCCGTGCCGAGCTCGTGCATCTTCCCTACTTCAATCTTGCCACCAAACCGCTCGGCGACAATCTGCGCCAGGTGATCCTGCCGGAACGGCAGGGTGTCTGGGATACCAAAGAAATCCTCAGCTCCTTCCGCTTCGACCAGCAGGGCCGCCTCGTGTTCGGAAGCGTGGGCGCGCTGCGTGGCCTTGGACGAACCATTCATCCCAACTGGGGCCGCCGTGCGCTCCGAAAGCTCTTCCCCCAGCTCGCAGCCGTTGAGTTCGAGTACGAGTGGTACGGCAGCATTGGCATGACCAGCAACAGCTTGCCGCAGTTCCACAGACTTGCTCGGAACGTGGTGTCGTTCAGCGGCTACAACGGTCGTGGCATCGCACCGGGAACGGCCTTTGGACGTACGCTCGCGCGGTTTGTCCTTGGCGAGGTCGCAGAAGCCGATTTGCCTCTCCCAGTAACTGAACCGGAGCCTGCCCGGCTTCGAGCAGTCAAAGAGGCCTATTACGAGGTTGGGGCTCAAATCGTTCATGCGGCGATGGCACGCTTCTGAGGATCCTGGCTATGTGTCCGTCCTGTGTCGATGGTTAAACCGAGATCGAATAGGTGACACGGTTCGATGGCGTGATGAGAACGGAAAAAGAAATCGGGTTCTTTTTCCGGCCAATGACTAGCTTCTCAATGCGATAAACAGGTTGAGAGGGAGGGCAGGCGAGCAGATCGCATTCGATCGGCGAGGGAAAGTCCACATTGATCATCCGCTCAGCTGCAGAGGGCTGCTCTTCGTAGAATCTCTTCAAGGCTTCATAGAAAGAGCCCCCCTTAGCGACGGGAGCTATTGCCTTCTCGTAGCGACTACGCAGAAAATAGAGTTCCTCAATGGTTAGCGGACGATCATCCACCATCAGCAGGCGGTGGATGCCGACGACGTGGTCGTTGGGCACAGCCTGAAGGCGGTCTCTCACGCCTTCGGGCAGTGCGCATTCGCCCCTCTCCAAGATCCTATAGCTGACGCTATGGCCGAGTCTTGCTAGGGATTCCGTAAATCCGGTCAGCGAAATGAGCGTCTGCTGGAGTTTGGGCTCTGTGACGAGCGTGCCCTTGCCGTGAACCCGCTTTAAATGACCTTCCAAGCAGAGTTCCGAGACCGCCCGTCTCAAGGTAATCCGGCTCACTCCATAGAGTTCGCACAGATCCGTCTCGGATGGGAGATATGTCCCGCTCCGATAATGCCCAGTCTTGACATCACCAAGGATCAGACGCTTCACCTGATCGTAGAGCGGAGACAGGTTGTCGTATTCGATAGTCATCGCATTCGCTCATGGAGGAGGGGCATCACTCTCCGGTTCCCCAATGCCGACAGTTCGCGTGCCAATCAATACCGCATTCCCGACCGAAGGAAAGAAGCTGTCGAATGTCCTCCCCAAATCACATCGGATTGGAGAGGGATGCCGCACGATCAATAGCTGATCTTCTTCATGTAGCGCCGGCCCTCAAGCATGGTGTGCTGACGCAGATCCGCCAGTTTGTAGGCGAACCTCCAGAGAGTATCGAAGAAGATCAGCGGTACGAGGTTGCCTTTGAACTCATCATCGATCCCAGTGAGATCCAGTTCCTTGGCATCAAGCACCATGATCTTCTCCGAAGAGCCAAACCTCTCAAGGAAGCCTTTGGCGCGCTCCTCCAGAGGGCGTGTTTCGTCAAGGCCCATCATCATGATGAAGGCTCTGTTCTTGTCCAGAACCTCGAATGGGCCATGGAAAAACTCGTTAGCATGGATTGCCTGCGAATTGATCCACTGCATTTCCATCAGGACACAGATCGCGAAAGAATAGGCTGCACCATAGGATGCGCCACTTGCGACCGTATAGATGATAGACTCGTCCTTGAAGCGCGGAGCAAACGTCTCGAAAAGCCTCGCGAAATGGATGTGAGCCTTGTCGATGGCTGTCTGAAGGTTGCCAAGGCTTGCCAGAAGAGGGCTGAGCTTGTCTACGCCGTCGTAGCGTTTCACCAGGCCCATGACGATCTGGTACAAGCGGGAGTAGTTGCTGTCGACAGCGTCGATGGGCACGCCCGTCGTGTAAGGTGCCTCGAAGCGGACAGGGAAGTCGACGGCCTTGGCAAGGGGCGACTCCGGATCGACGCTGAGTCCGATGGTCGTGGCTCCCTTGGCGCGGGCAAGTTCCGCTGCGCGCAGGGTTTCCTTCGTCGTACCGGTCATGGAGCATAGGATAACGAGAGAGTTGGCATTCAAGGTTCGTGGATCGCGATGAACGAGCTCGTCGGCGTTGTAGCAGTCAGAGGGGAGAACGGCCGAATGGCGATCGAGAAGATACTTGGCGGGATACATCACCGACAGGGAGCCCCCGCAGGCTACGAAGAAGACATGCCTGATTGTCTTGTCAGACAAGGCGTCCAGGGCTCTCATTACGTCGGTATTCAGTTCGGTCTGCTTGTGGCCCATCGCCGATCCCCCTGAGTGAAGAATGGCCCGGAGCCCGCCTCGGGCGGGTTGCCGTGCGCTATGACATCATATGACGTCATAGTGGTCCTCCTGGCAAGTCTCTTTTCGGAATCTCCGCTCGTCTTAGGCCAAGCTGGTCTATGGCCACGTTGAGGAACACCGAAATTGACAGCCTGCGCTGAAAGTGGGAACGTTCTCACAAGAATGGATCAGGAAGATTAAAATGACAAGAATTGTCGCGGTTGGAGACAATGTCGTCGATTGCTACCATGCGCTCGATCAGATGTTTCCTGGAGGAAACTGTCTCAACCTGTCGGTTTTTGCGCGTCGCTTCGGGGCAATAACGAGCTATCTTGGGGCCATTGGACAGGACGCGGCTGGCGAAGCCATCCAGAAGGCTCTGGCCGCCGAGGGGGTGATTACGGAACGCCTTCGCGTTCTTCCGGGACCGACCGCCTACTGCGTGATTGGGCATCGCCAGGGAGACCGGGTCTTCCTCAAGTTCGATCTGGGCGTCTCGATGTTCGAGCCGGAGAAGGAGGATTTCGCCTTCGTCGAGACTTTCGACGCCGTTCATATTGGGCAATCGAGCGGCCTCGATGCTCATCTTGGCCGCTTCGCGACGACGGCCCGCCTCTCCTACGATTTCTCTACGCGGCGGGATGCCGATCAACGGGCATCCGTCGCGCCGCTCTGCTATCTCGCCTCGATCTCGGGCGGGGATCTCGATCCGTCGGACTCCAAGGCGCTCCTGCGGAGCACTCTGGATGCCGGTGCACAGTGGTGCCTCGTAACCCGCGGGGAGGAGGGGGCATTTCTCGGTCGAGGTGACGATTTCTATCATGTATCCGCCGTGACGATCGATGCCATCGACACACTTGGAGCCGGGGATACCTTCATCGCGCGCACGCTGGTCGGACTCCTGCGGGGAGAGAATCCATCCGAGGCTCTGGAGGCGGCGGCTCAGGCCGCTGCCGAGACCTGCACGCGCACCGGCGCCGTTGGCCATCCTGCCGCCATGGCTGTGGATGCCGGTGACATTCCTGCGCTCGAGGATGTGCGCTGACAGCGATATGGAGTGACGGGAGAGAGGTCGAAGTGCTCTATTCGACCAATTGTTCGACCTGTCATGCCTTTGCGGATCTGCGTGACTTGGACCGTTCCGAGGAGTTAGAGAGGCTCTGCGTCTTCGGTCCGGCAACCGATCCGCGCATGCGCAGGGCCGGCGTGAGCACCTGGCGCTGGAAAGGCGACGGATCGCCATTAATTCGAGACAAAATTAGCCGCGCGGCGATGCGCCCCATCTCGTTGAGCGGCTGGGCGATCGCGGTAATTCCCGGCCGGAGGAAACGCATCCACTCCAGATCATCAAAGCAGACAAGAGACAGATCCTGCGGCAGTTCGAGGGCCAGTTCGCTTATGGCATTCATCGCTCCGGCCGACATCAGGCCATCGGTTGTGAACAGGGCCGTGGGGCGTCCACTGCCCTGGAGCAGATCCAACGTTTCTTCCTTAGCAGCTTCTGCCGAATAGGCTCCGACTCGCCGCACGAGATCGAGATCGACCGTGATGCCTGCCTCCCGGTGCGCCTGCAGGTACCCTACAAGGCGCTGCCAGCTGGGATAGAGTGCTCCCGGGTCGATCCGGCCATGGGCCTCCAGATCGATGAAGGACTTCAAATCCCCTACCGTGAACTGCTCCAGTTCCGAGACCAGTCCAATCCGGCGATGTCCCGCGGCAATGACGTGCTCGATGCAGGCCCTGGCGCCCTTGACGTTATCCACCGTCACCGAGTCGGCTTCGAGGCCGTGAACGAGGCGGTCAATCTGGACGATGGGGCATCCGGCGGCCAAGACGCTCTTCAGGTGATTGGAACTCTGGAGATCCGAGGGTGTCACGATCATCCCATCGACCTGCTTCTCCATAAGGAGCTGCACCGCCTCTCGTTCCCGCTGCAGGATCTCGTCGCTGTTGGTGACGACGATCCCGAAGCCTCGGTTACGGGCAACGTCGGCGATCCCTCGCAGAACGCTGGCGTAGAAGGGGCTTTCCATATCGCCAGCGACGACCCCGATTGTCTGGGTTTTGCCGGTGATCAGGCCTCGGGCAAGCAGATTGGGGCGGTAACCCAGCGTTTCGGCCGCCTCCCGCACTTTGTCCCGGATCTGCTCGCTGGAATAGCCGTAGCCGCCCAGAACGCGCCCGGCCGTCGCCGTGCTTACACCTGCAAGCCGGGCAACTTCAATAATCGTCACGTTCTTCGTGCGCTTTTCTGCCATGGGTCCCACTGCCGGCCCCTAGGGCCGAGCTTAGCGATGCGTCGGTTCTAAGGGAGCCGCCCAAAGGACGAGGTGCAAGGGACGATTTCGCCTTGACGCTCCAAACATTCGATGATGATACTATGAGAACGTTCGCAGAGACAACTCCGAACTTGGATTTGAGCGTCCCGAGCTGGAAGGAAGCGGCAGGGATGCCGAGGACGACCTAGCATAATCAACAGAAGAGGGAACAAAGCATGAGATCACGTCGGAATTTCTTGGCTGGGGTCGCGATCCTTGCAACCCTGCCGATGTTCTCCGCCGCCTTGGCCCAGAAGGTCGAGTTGCGCCTCGCCCACGTCAACCAGCCCACGATCGAGTCCCACAAAGTGGCTGTCGAAGTGGCCGAGCGCATCGCCAAGCGGAGCGAAGGACGTATTACGATCAAACTCTTTCCCGGCGGAATGCTAGGAACGACGACGGACATGCTGGAGCAGGCGAGCCAAGGCGAGCCGATTATCACCTTTACCGATGCAGCTTATCTCTCAAGCTTCGGCGTACCTGAATTGGGCATCGTCGGCGGCCCGTTCATCGTCGAGAACAATGAAGAGGCTGAACGTCTCGCCTTCTCGCCTTTGATGAAGGGGTGGTACGACAAGCTTGCCGAGAAGGCGAAGATCCGCGTTCTCGCCCTCAACTGGTTTGATGGCGCTCGTCACATGATCGGGAGCAAGCCCTATCCGACTCCGGCCGACCTCAAGGGCGTGAAGGTTCGCGTCCCGCCGGTGCCGACCTGGCAGAAGACCTTTGAGCCCTTGGGAGCAATTCCAACCACGGTCGAGGCGGCCGAAACTTATTCCGCTCTGTCTCAAGGCGTCGTCAATGCCGGCGAGTCTCCGCTCACGGGTCTGCGGGCGAACCGCTGGTACGAGGTGGTTAAGGACATTACGCTCACCGGACACTTCAACCTCTTCACCGGCTGGGTAATGAGCGACGCGGCTTATAAAGCTCTGAGCGAGGCCGACCGCGCCATGTTGCTGGAGGAATTCCGCGCGGGCGGGCAGGAACTCTCTAAACGTTCGACTAACATGAATGATCAGATCCGCAAGGAATTCGAAGCGAACGGCGTCAAGTTTCACAACGCTGATGTTCCCGCTTACCGCAAGGCGACAGCATCCTTCTACACCAGCTTCCCTCAATGGCCCGCCGGTCTGTTTGAGCAGGTTCGCGCGGCCGCATCAGGTCAGTAAGACCTGCCGTTACAAGCTTGTGCTGGCGCCTCGGATACTCGCCGAGGCGCCACAGACGTCCGTTCAATTTGGAGCATGGACTTGCGTATTGTAAACTGGATCGGAGAGCTGGCCGGGAGCGTCATTCCCGTCATGCTCCTCGCGCTCGTGATCATCAGTGTCGGCGCAGACGTCATTGGCCGAAACATCTTCTCCGCTCCCATCTTCGGCGCAAGCGAAGTGGCCGTGCTCGCCTTCGTGTGGCTGGTTTGGCTCGGGGTGATCGGCGCCGCCAAGCGGGACGACCTGATGGGCGTCCGCTACTTTGTCGATCTTCTGCCGCCCCGTGGCAGGCATCTGGTACACGCCACGATGAACGTTATCGTCGCATTGATCGCAGCTGGGATCATCTATGCCGCCATCATGCAAATCAGAACCGCCCGCTTCACCACGTTCATGTCCATCGATGTTCCGAAATGGGTCATGTCCGTGGGCCTCGCAACCTCCATGGCCGCGATTATCGTGATCTATCTCGCCAGAGCCTGGGTTGAGATGAAGCAGGCGAGGAGTATTCGTCGGTGATTGCGTTCACGTTTATCGTCTTCCTTGTTCTGCTTTTTGCAGGCATGCCGATCTCCTTCGTGCTGCTCGGATCGGCCATGTCCTACTTCATAGCCAACCCAATTGCGCCGAGCATCATCGCGCAACGCATGAACGGCAGCCTTGAGCTGTTTCCTCTTCTCGCCGTGCCTTTCTTCGTCTTTGCGGGGGCTGCGATGGCGCGTGGCGGAATTGCCGATCGCCTCTATGGTTTCGCTGAGGCGCTCGTCGGCCACTGGCGCGGCGGGCTTGCCCAGATTGCCGTCATCAATTCGCTGTTCATGGGAGCCATGTCGGGTTCATCGAACGCGGATGCCGCAATTGATGCTCGTACGGTCGTCCCGATCATGCGAAAGCAGGGATACTCGAACGGCTTCGCCTCTGCCATCAGCGCCTGCTCGGGGGTGATCGCCCCGGTACTGCCGCCGAGCATCGGCCTAATTATCTATGGTCTCCTGACGAACACGTCCATCGGCCAACTCTTCATTGGCGGCATCATTCCCGCCTTCCTGATCGCGGCTGCCCTGATGATCACCGTCCACCACGTGGCCAAGCGTCGCGGCTATGGGGCTTTAAGACCCCACCGGATGCCATTGCGTGAGGTTGCGATCAAAGCACGCCATGCACTCTGGGCCCTGGCCATGCCGTTCCTGCTACTATTCGGATTACGGATCGGCTGGTTCACCCCGACCGAGCTTGGAGCGATCGCGGCGGCCTATGCGCTTTTCGTAGGCCTGTTCATCTATCGAGGCTTCACCATCGGTGAGACTTACGAACTCGCGCGGGAATCAGCTCATACGACTGCGAATGTCATGCTGATCATCGCTGCCTCCGCCATCTTCTCGGTCGTTCTCACCCTGGAAGAGGTCCCGCAGACGGTCGTGGAATATCTTCTCGCCATGACTGACAACAAATACGTGGCGCTTGCTCTGATCAACATCCTTCTCCTCCTGCTCGGCACGGTCATGGAGGGGCTCTCGCTGATGGTGATCCTAGCACCTCTATTTCTCCAGGTCATGCAGAGGTTCGGGATCGATCCGATTCACTTTGGCGTTGTTCTGATCGTCAATCTCACCATCGGTTCCGTGTCTCCGCCGATCGGCTCGGTCCTATTCACCGTTTGCTCGATCACCAAATGCTCGATTGAAGAGTTCACGAGAGAGTCAATTCCGTTGCTTATTGCTCTGATCGCTGTCCTCTTCCTGATCACCTTCCTGCCCAATACGGTATTGCTCCTGCCAAGGATGCTGTTCTGAGGCAAATGAGAGGCGAGCTCAGTTTCGAAAGGGGCGCGAGACTCGTCGAGTAGCGCCAATAACGTTCAATTGGAGAGAGTGTTATGAAGTTCGTCGATGCGGATACCGTGCATCGTCTGCTCGATTATCCTGGGCTCGTTGAAGGACTTCGGGCTGCGCATAAGGGCGCGCCTCCGAGAAGCGACGCCTCGGTCATTGATGAGCCAAACGGTGGCGACAACAAGTTCGTTTCACTAGTGGCTTGGGCCGCGCAGGAGGTGATCGCGGTCAAGCTTGTGGGCGTTTTCCCGTCTAACTTGGCGTTGCAGCCGCCGCAGCCCTCGGTTCAAGGCCTCGTCGCGGTATTCGACGGCAAAACTGGCGCGCCCGTTCTAGCAGCCGATGGTGCGGCCCTAACCTTTCGCAAGACAGCTGCCGATTCCGCCTTAGGTGCAAGCTTTCTCGCGCGGGAAGACGCGGAGGTACTTCTCGTCGTGGGGGCCGGCGGCCTCGCTCCGCACGTCATTCTCGCCCATACGAGCGTCCGACCCTCGATCAAGCGCGTCCTGATCTGGAATCGCACCGCGGCACGAGCGGAGGCGCTGGCCCGTGAGATGCAGATCGAAGGTGTCTTGATCTCCGCTGTCCGTGATCTCAATGCGGCCTTACTCGAAGCCGACGTAATTTCCTGCGTGACTATGTCGACCGAGCCCCTCGTCAGGGGGCGCCTCCTGAAGCCAGGCGCGCATGTGGACCTGATCGGCGCCTATCTGCCCACCATGCGTGAGGCGGATGACGAAACGATCCGGCGTGGCCGTGTCTTCGTTGATACCCGTGCCGGAATGGAAGGAGCAGGCGATCTGTTTCAGCCGGTCGAGCGGGGGCTCTTCGCATGGGCTGAAGTTCAGGCGGATCATTTCGAACTCTGCACCGCCGCCAGGGCAGGCCGCGAGGACCTGAACGAGATAACCGTCTTCAAGAATGTGGGAGGAGGTCACTTGGATCTCTTCACTGCTCGCTATCTGAGAGAACGGTTGCGGCAGGTCGGCTAGAGCATCGGTCCCGGCAGTGGTTTCACTCTTGGGACTGATGCTCCCATCTTAGCTGGCGCATCGCACCATGCGGAAAACCCGGTCTGCATTTCCGCACGGTGCGTTAAGACCGGCTTCCGCTCCGCACCCGTGCCGGCTTCGACCGTTTTACCTTGTCTTCGTCCATGGCGGGAGCGCCAACAGACTCGCGGTCAATCAGCGTCGACGTCAGAACGAAGCGGCGGGGCGCATGAACCGCTCCGCGAACTCGCTCGATCAGCATGCGGGTGCTCTCCCTGCCAAGGTCGTAGATCGGCTGCGCAATTACGGTCACGGCGGGCGTTGTCACACTCGTCCAATCCGCGTCGTGAAAGGCAATAAGAGAGACGTCTCCTGGAATTTCCAACCCGAGGGCCCGAACGGTTTTGAACACTTCGAGAGCAATGACGTTGTCGGATGCAAGGATTGCCGATGGGCGATCAGGAAGAGCCAGCAGGTCCGTCACGATCTTGCGAGTCATGGATGGATCGGTGGCCCCGAGGCGAATGTAGCGCTCTGGGGCTTCGATACCAGCCTGCCGAGCGACGTCTAGAAAGCCATCGATGCGATCCAACACCGTCGACGTATCGATTTGGTCGCGGCTTCGGAATAAGACCTCGCCCGAATTTACAGCCGAGATATAGGCAATCCGGCGATGGCCGAATTCAATCAGGCGGCGGGTGGCTGCGGACGCTGCAACGTGATCGTCTGTCACGACGGTATCGACCGACAGGCCGGATACGGCGCGATCCAGGAGCACAACGGGACGCCCGGTTTTCTGCAGCGATAGAAGATGGTGCGTCTCGGAGGTTTTGGCCGGAGTGACGATCAGGCCGTCAACCCTCTTGCCCATCAGTACCCGGACGGCATCCCGTTCCTTCTCGATTTCTTCGCCCGAGTTCGCCAGGATGACGTCGAATCCTTCCGCCCGCGCCGCATCGCTGATGCCGCGGACAGCAAGCCCGAAATAGGGGTTCTCGATATCGCCTACGATGACGCCGATGATCCCCGACCGGCCCGTGGTCATGCTGCGGGCAAGTTCATTGGCCTGATAGCCGAGCTCCTGTGCTGCCGCGAGAACCTTGTCCTTCACGGCCGAGCTGGTTGTTCCATAGCAGCCGAGAACGCGAGCCGCCGTCGCCTTCGAGACGCCAGCCTTCTGAGCAACGTCTTGGACAGTCACCAGGCGTTTCGGTGTTTCACTACTTTTCATGTCCGATCACCTAGAGGGCTTGAGTGTGGTGCGTCAAGTAAATCAGCCGTTGACATGTGAGACCGGTCTCAATAACTTTCTGAGACCGGTCTCACAAGGGATACTACAAGAGCCCACAAGAACCGGAAGAGCCGATGGCGGAGGAGAGACGGACAGGAAAGAAAGTGTGACGGCACGTACGAGAATGCTCATAGCCAGCTCAAGCAAAAACAAACGCTAAGGCACCTTTCAGAATGAGGAACACGATGAACAACGCGCAATGGTATAGCCCCATAGCCAAGGTGGCCGCGTTCGCCACGCTTACGCTTGGTATCGTCTTCGCAGGCGCTGCCGACGCACAGACGTCCAAGAGCAACCCCTACAATCTCATCGATCCGGCGCGGGTCAGCGTCGGCACGATGGGAGATTCCAGGCCATATGCCTTCGTTGACAAGAACGGCGAGTTCTCGGGCTTCGATATCGAACTCTTTCTCGATGTCGCGCGCCGGATTGGGTTCAACAAAGATCAGGTCACCTTTACGGGACAGGACTTCTCGGCTCTGATTCCCTCGGTGGCCAATGGCCGCTTCGACGTTGCCGTTGCCGCTATCGGCACCACGGAGGCTCGCAAGAAGACCGTGGACTTTTCCGACGGCTATCTCGCGGGGTACCTGTCGGTCATCACCGCCGATGACAAGATCAAGACAGAGGCCGATCTGGCTGGCAAGCGCCTCGGCGTCGTCCAGGGAACCCTCCAGGAGATCTTCGCGACGAAGAATTTCACCAAGACGGATCTCGTGAAATTCCCCGACAACAACGCCGCTATTTCGGCTCTCAACAACGGAACCATTGACGCCCATTTCTTCGATTACGAAGCAGCCAAGCAGCAAGCCGAGCGCTACAAGACGCTCAGGATTGCCGTCAACGTTCCATCCTTCGACGCTCCGGCCGGCTTTGTGGTGCAGAAGGGCAACAATGCCTTCCGGGAAGCACTGAACAAGGGTCTGCGTGAAGCCATGCAGGACGGCACCTGGAAACGGCTCCACGAGAAGTGGTTCCCCGGCACGCCGATGCCCGACCAGTACCTTCCGAGGTCGTAACAGCCTGGAGAGCATCCCGCGTTTCTTGGCTGGAGCAGCCATGGGTCTGCTCCAACCAAGCCGAACCACGGAAGCAGAGGGAACAGAACTGATGAACTGGCTGGAGAACCTGCGCCGAAGCTTCCTCGATTGGGAATCGATGGCGGAAGTGTTGCCGAACATGCTTGCGGTCGGCCTCAAGAATACGATCATTCTTGCATTGGCCTCGACCGTACTCGGCACAATCATCGGAATGATCTTGGCGGTGATGGGAATCTCTCATTCCAAGTGGTTGAGAATACCGGCACGCATCTACACGGATGTGTTCCGCGGTCTGCCTGCGATTGTGACCATTCTGCTGATCGGCCAAGGGTTTGCGCGAATTGGCAGGGATCTGTTCGGACCATCGCCGTATCCGCTTGGCATTCTGGCCCTGAGCCTCATCGCGGGTGCTTATATCGGTGAAATTTTCCGCTCCGGTATTCAGAGTGTCGAGCGCGGACAGATGGAAGCCTCCCGCGCCCTCAGCATGAGCTACGGCCAGGGCATGCGCCTTGTGGTTATCCCGCAGGGCGTGCGCCGTGTCCTCCCAGCGCTGGTGAATCAGTTCATCGGCAACGTCAAGGACTCAAGCTTGGTTTACTTCCTGGGCTTGCTGGCCTCGGAACGTGAGCTCTTCCGTGTGGGCCAGGATGCGGCGGTTGTCACTGGAAACCTGTCTCCGCTGCTGCTCGCGGGCATCTTCTATCTCGTGGTCACCGTGCCGCTCACGCATTTCGTCAACTATATCGACTATCGACTGCGGACCGGCAAACGACCGACCGTTGTCACCAGCGGCCTCAAAGAGGTCAGCGAAATGGAAGAGGCCGAGATTGTCTCGGACACGTCAGGGGCTCTGGCGTCCGGAGCTAAGCACCTGCCTGCTACCCCGGCTCTCGCACGCAGCTCTGCGGAGCCGGTGCGGTACCAGGGAGGTAGCCTGGAAGTCCGCGATCTGAACATGGCGTACGGCGCCCTGAAGGTCCTTCACGGCATCAATCTCACGATCAAGCCCGGTACAGTGACGTGCATCATCGGTCCATCGGGATCGGGCAAGTCAACGCTCCTGC
The DNA here is from genome assembly GCF_055792825.1 of Microvirga sp. GN3. NCBI lineage: Bacteria > Pseudomonadati > Pseudomonadota > Alphaproteobacteria > Hyphomicrobiales > Methylobacteriaceae > Microvirga > Microvirga sp. GN3. Next base: position 8,698 of record NZ_JBVVAK010000114.1, on the reverse strand, counting down.
GTTGCCTCAACCGTCTCGTGGAACCCTCCGGAGGTGACATCCTGCTTGATGGTGACAGCATCTTCAGGTTTAAGCCGGAGCATCTGCGCCGGCGGGTGGGCATGGTCTTCCAGCAGTTCAACCTGTTCCCCGACCATACGGCGCTCGGCAACGTCGCTCTGGCGCTTCGGAAGGTGAAGCGCATGCCGAAGGATCAGGCGTATGAGATCGCCACAGCGAGGCTCGCCGAGGTGGGGCTGGCGGAGCGTATGCACCATCGGCCGTCGCATCTCTCCGGTGGGCAGCAGCAGCGTGTCGCCATTGCCCGTGCTCTGGCGATGAATCCGGAGGTTATGCTGTTCGACGAGGTGACCAGCGCTCTCGACCCGGAACTGGTCAAAGGTGTTCTGCAACTCATGGCCCGACTGGGTCAGAGCGGAATGACCATGGTGGTCGTCACCCACGAGATGAACTTCGCCCGCAAGGTGGCTGATCAGGTCGTGTTCATGGACGAGGGCAGGGTTGTCGAGGCCGGACGTCCCGACGACTTGTTCGACAATCCGCAGAGCTCGCGTCTCAAGCGCTTCCTGTCGCAGGTCCTGTAGCTCCAATCCGCTCTGCCACGACGCAGCGCGCGGCGGAGCAATTATCCAATTACAATCAAGGAACCTGATATGAAATCCTCATCCCATGTTGCTCGCGCTGCCATTATTGGTGGCGGAGTCTTCGGCGTCTCCTCAGCGGTGCAGCTTGCCCGCCGCGGCGCCCAAGTAACTCTCGTGACCGAGGGAGCCCTCGCGAGCGAAGCCTCGGGCCGCTCGCTCTCCTGGTTGAATTCATCGCGTATGCGCTCTTCTGAGTATCATCAGCTGCGCATGATCGGCATCGACCGCTACCGGACCCTGGCATCCAAGCATCCCGATGCAGCGTGGCTGCGCTTCGACGGCGGTCTGACCTGGGATGCGGATGACGACTCGAACGAGATCGCCAAGGTCTATGCTCACGAACGGAGCATTGGCTATGACGCTCGGCTCCTGGCAGCCGATCAGGTTGCGGCGGTGACGCCAGGCGTCGATCCACGGGCCATCACCCGCCAGGGAGCCATCTTCAATCCCGGCGAAGGATGGGTGGATCTTCCGTCACTCATCAACGTCTTGGTCGAGGAGTTCACTGCGCTCGGGGGCGAAGTCGTGACCCACGCGGGACACGCGTCTGTCGAGGTCAACCATGGTCGCGCGACCGGGATTGCCACGGCTGACGGGCGGCGCTTCGCGGCCGACGCGGTGCTGCTCGCAGCTGGAGCCGCCGTGCCAAAGATTGTGGCCGAGGTCGGGCTGCAGATCGCTGATGCAACCCCGATTTCGCTTCTCGTCAAGACGAAGCCCATCGATGTCGCCCTGTGGGCCGTTCTCAACACCCCTCGCGTCGCCGTGCGGCCCACACCCACGGGCTCGCTCGTGCTCGACTCGGCATGGTCGGAAGAGGAAGTCGTCCGGCGCCCGGATGGCACGTACGAGGTGAAGGATTCGACTGTTCAAGGCCTTCTCGCCGAAGCATCGGCCGTTCTGGAGGGAAATCCAATGCTTGTTTTCGACTCCTATGGCGTCGGTCCGAAGCCCATCCCAGGGGACGGAGAGCCGGTCTTCGGCGAGCTTCCCGGGATCACCGGCTACTATGTGGCCTTCAGCCACAGCGGAGCAACTCTCGGACTCATCGCAGGTGAGCTCCTGGCAGATGAGATCACGACCGGGGAACCTCATCCTCTGTTGGCGATGTTCCGCCCTAGCCGGTTCAAGTAACCAGACTAGGTCTTTGCCTCTTCATCTGCATCCGGACGGGAGTTCTGATTCTCGGCTCCTAGCCCAATGTCGGAACTCCCGCACCAAGAGCCGGACAGGCTGAGCAAGGGCACGGCAGCCTGCTGGCTTCCGGGGTTGATCTGAGTTATGCCCGGAGGAACTGATGTTGGATGCCGTTCACCACGTTGCGATCATCTGCTCGGACTACGAGCGCTCGAAGCGCTTCTATGTCGAGATCCTTGGACTACAGATCATCCGCGAGGTCTGGCGCGGACCGGCAGTCCTGGAAGTGCGATCTGCAGATCGGCTCGGCGCAGATCGAACTCTTCTCGTTTCCGGCCCCTCCTGCAAGGCCGTCGCGGCCGGAGGCGTGCGGGCTGCGCCATCTTGCATTCTCGGTTGCTGCGTTAGAGCCAGTCATTGAGCGCCTACAAAGCTCCGATGTTGCGGTCGAGCTGATCCGGCTCGATGAGCATACGGGCAAACGCTTCACCTTCTTCGCCGACCCGGACGGCCTTCCGCTGGAACTCTATGAGCGGTAGCGACGTGCGGGCATCAGACGAAACACCTTCGTAACACACCGCCAGGGGAGGAACTCGCGTGTCAAAGAAAGTCAGATGGGGCATCCTGAGCACCGCCAAGATCGGCCGTGAACAGGTGATCCCAGCCCTAAAGAACGGTGAGCTGACGGACGTTGTGGCAATTGCGTCCCGCGACCGAAATCGGGCGCGGGACGCCGCGGCGGAATTCGGCATCCCGAAGGCCTATGACTCGTATGAGGCGCTGCTAGCCGATCCAGAGATCGACGCCATTTACAACCCCCTGCCTAACCACCTTCATGCTCCTCTTACCATCAAGGCGCTGGATGCAGGCAAGCATGTCCTGTGCGAGAAGCCGGTCGCGCTGAATGCTGAGGAGGCACAGCAGATCGAAGCGGCTCAGAAGAGAAGCGGCAGGCTCGTTGCCGAGGCCTTCATGGTCCGCTTCCATCCGCAATGGCAGCGGGCACGGGAGATTGCACACAGCGGACGCCTCGGCGATGTACGAGCTATCCATACGTTCTTCTCGTACCATCTCACCGACCCCGACAACATTCGCAACCAGGCCGAGGTTGGCGGCGGCGGCCTCTACGATGTCGGCTGCTATGCGGTCGCGACCGCCCGCTACATCTTCGGGGCAGATCCGGAACGGGTGATTGGCGTGTTCGACCGGGACCCTGCCATGCAAACGGACCGTCTTTCCAGCGGGCTTGCCGAGTTTCCGAATGGCCGGCATCTGGCCTTCACCTGCGCCACCCAACTCGTGCCCACTCAGCGGGTGCAGATCGTCGGCACGAAGGGGCGGCTGGAGATCCAGGTGCCGTTCAACCCACGGCGCGATGAGCCAACCCGGATCATGATTGACGATGGACGGGATCTAATCGGCGGCGGGGCCGCGATGGAAGAATTCACACCCGCTGATCAGTATCAACGCCAAAGCGATGCGTTCTCCCGCGCGATCCTGGAGGGGAGCAGCCTTGAATTTCCGATGGCCGACGCGATCATGAATATGCGGGTTCTCGATGCGATCTTCCGGTCCGAGAAATCCAAGGCTTGGGAGACGCTTACAGCCGGATGATGGCTTTGTTGCATTAACATGGTGAACCCAGCCGGAATGAATCGCTCAAGCGGCAAGACCGAAGAGCTGGTTCACAAGACGGATTTCGCCTGTCACACCGGCCTGCGGCAGGAAGCAGTGACCACGCCGGATCATGCGCATGACCTCAAAGCCTCTCAGGGTTGCAGAGGCTGTCTTCATCCTCTGGAAGCCGCGGGGCGGTCGGATCACGCGCTTGAGCGCGCCGTGATCCGCTTCGATGACATTGTTGAGATATTTCGAGGTCCGGTGCTCGAGATCTTTCGACAGCAGCCCTTCACGCTGCAAGCGCCGGATCGCCTTGGGATAGGACGCCAGTTTGTCGGTTGTGATCGACGAGGGCGGATAGTTGCTCATCGTCTTCACGGCTCTGCGTAGGAAGCTGTAGGCTGCGCTGGTGTTTCGCCGATCAGAAAGCATTAAGTCGATCAGTTGGCCGTGCTTGTCGACAGCACGGAACAGATATTTCCATTTGCCACCGACCCGTACGTATGTCTCGTCGACACGCCATGAGCCGGAGCGAGGTCCCTGGTAGGGACGCACCCGCTTCTCAATCTCCGGAGCGTAGCGCTGAACCCACCGGAAGAGCGTGGATGGGTCGACCTCAACACCGCGCTCTTGCATCATCTCGGCCAAGTCGCGATAGCTGACGCCGTACTTGCAGTACCAGCGCACGCATAGCAGGATGATCTCAACTGGGAAGCGACGGCGCTTGAACAGTGACACGGGAGCGGATCCTTGATGAACCGCTCCTCGTTATACGGCCGAGGTTAATGCAATGGAGCCAGGAACGCCCACCTCGCCAGCACTCTGGCGGGGCAGGCCTGTTGTTCCGCGCTCGCCTCAGGAGAGATGCTGAGCGAAGTGCTTGTTCATCTCGAACATGCTCACCTTGTCCTTGCCGCCGAATACGGCCCGGAGTTTTGCATCCGCCAGAATCTCGCGCTTGTTCTCGGGGTTCTGCAGATTGTTGGACTTGATGTAGTCCCACACCTTGCTCACCACCTCAGTGCGGGGCAGGGGAGATGATCCCACGACAGCCGCGAGTTCATTCGAAGGCTGCAGCGGCTTCATCAGCGCCGGGTTCGGCTTCTTGGCGGCTTTGAATTCTGACATTGTGACACTCCGTACTAACGCTGGTCTGCCATCTGCATCGGCAAGGTGGCGGGACCATGACGATCAAAGATCTAACAGTTCCTTAACCTCGCTCTGCCGCCGATCTGCCAAAATCAAAGCCCATCGGTTGGTGTCAGATTGTCACCGGCCGCGCCGTTTGCCCGCCGGCTTCGCCATCATCTGCCGCATCGCTTCTTCGGCCCGTGCCCTTGCCTCTGCGTTGTGAGAGAGGTTGCGCACCTCTGACGGTTCGTCTTGCTGACGCAAGCCATTCTTGCGCGCCCGCCACTGCTTGGCCTGCGCGGCAGCGGTCGCCGCGTTAGCCAGTTTCTCAAGCCTATCGAGATGCGGCGTACTGACTGCCCTGTTGGCATCAGGTTGTTCGTCCTCTTGCTCCGGGCGTTTAGCCATGTGTTCGTTTCCTCAGGATGAAAGTCACCGTTTGTGCTAGGATGTTACGCGCTTCCATTTCAGGAAGCATCGGTTAACTTCGCCTTAACCATAAAGGTCCGAGGTATGCCGATGCGAAAGATCCATCATGGCTTCATAGCGATCGCCATCCTCGGAGGTCCAGCCTCTCCCATCCTCGCGCACCAGAAGCTCACGGCGACACTGCCGCAGGACGCGTCCAACTCATTCGATGTCGCCGCAATCGTGCAGCAGGTCTATTCCAGATGCGCGGGAGCTCCGCGGGCGGCCAGACCCTCTCAATGTGAGGACTATATCCGGTCCTTCGACGAATGCGCAGTCCGCAAGAACGAGTGCGACCCGCATTCTATTTATGAGATCTTGCTCAAGTTGGATTTCACACCTTCAGATCGCGGTCACGAAAGCTCGTCAAAGCCACTCTGAGGACCAATCGGCAGTGCGACCTAGCGCATGCTCGGGCGCTCTTATCGCATGTTTCGAGTGGAGCGCGTATGATGCTTCGGGTCGCAACTGGGCGGGCCGTTTCATCATACCGTCATCACTTTCTGGGAGAGCCAGGAGGCTGACCCAAATCGTTCAATCGAACGCCATGCGCTCGCGCCCGATGCTTGCTCTTGTTCAGCCACTGCCGAGCCACATTGTTCGGTTCAAGTCAGATAAGACCCAACGTTGGGAGGCTCAGATTCACTATGCTCGCATGTCATTCTGACGTCACCGTCCTCGCTCACCAGGAACCCTCATCAGTTCACAGTTCTAGGAGGAACTTTCTAGCAAATTCCCCAACCGATCATTGGAGAGACATATTCACGATCAACGACACCACGACCGCATCGATCAATAGTCTTGGAGCTATTGATGCTCTTGAGTCTGCTCTGGATCGTCGAAGTGTAGATACCGATGGGGTCATGACGACAGACCAGGAGCGGGGACTGCTGACACTTGGGATCAGAGATACGCAGTTCATTCTCGGCACACACTGCAAGCCCCTGCCGAAAGTGCTGTCCTTGCTCTCGCTCCGAATGGCAACCTCCCTCAGGATCCCTCGCACGAAGGCGAGAGCGGCCTTGCATGAGTTTCGCCTGGCCGAGGAACTGGCCGAAGGATTGTCTGCGCCAGCCGTGCGCCGCTTAAGAAATTGATCACGGGATCGGTCCGGCGCAAGCACAGGCTAGGCTGCCGTTAGGACCGTCCCTCATGGAGGTGCCTCGTGCGTACGGCTCCTCCCGACCAAACTCTTGCTCACAAGTAATCGAGACGGCCAGGGGTAATAAATGAAGCGACGGGGCTAGTCTCGGCAGCAGAATTCTGATATTGAAGCTGCCCCGCGGATCGTCCGCACGGTTCACAGCCACAGCCAGAGGAGGCGTTACATGTCTATGCGACTTTGCACGTACGAACGCGCCGCTCTCCTCGTCGCAACTCTAGCTGCTGGTGGCTCCAATGAAACCGACCGTATTTCCTCTGCCCTTTGTAGGGCTCGCCTTCCGCTTTGAATTTGTTCGCGTGCCGCGCAGGCCTGCGAACGATACCAAGCGGCCTGTCGTAACCACCGAACTCGATCACCTACTGCGTCACGAACTTGAGCAGGCGCTGCGTCACGAACTCAGCCCGCATATGCTTCGTGATGTTGGCGTCGACCGCAGCCGAGCTGACTGATGTTTCGGCTACAGGACGGTCCAATGATCTCGTTCGGAACTGACAGTGTGCGTCACCACACATCGATTTGTGGTGAGCGCATCTACATGGATCGTGCGATGCCGGAACACATCGCACGCGCCCTGGTGGGAGGTCTGGTGCTCAGCCTCCTGCCGGGGCGCTCTCGCTTATAGACAGCCTTGTGTTGAACCATCGGGGTAGCCGCGATATTATGGTGGCGTGGTGTTGCAACCGGCATCACAAAAGCGCCCTGACAGTGAGCTCCGCACGGCTAACTCTGTCAGGGCGTTGTCATTTGTGAGCACCTTGCTGTCATTGGTAGGAAGCCTATCTTCGTCGTGTAGGTTCTCTCCCTTGGACCACTGACGCCTTGGCCGAGATTTCAAGACAGCATCTCGGCCAAGGCGTCTTTCATCTTTCGCTCGGGCTATGGTGGGTCGAGCACATTCCACTCGGTAATCAAGCGTTAATGTAGGACTCGGCGAGTCTTAGCTGATCGACTCTTCCTCTGAAATCGAGATTACCTGATCCAGCCGCAGGTGAGCGAGAAGGAGAACTCTCGCGCTCAAGAGTGGCAGCCGAGCGGAAACCATATTGCGGGGTTCAGGGTTGCCTCGCTCTTCCTCAGCCATATACGAATAAAAGGCTTCTCGATCCCTTACACTCCTTGGGTTTCATGACTGCTCACCGCCGCTTTCTCCTCGCCCCGTCCTTCGCTCGTCTGATCCGACGTGAGAGGGATGGGCTGCGCCACATCGAAGGCTTCTTTCCCGAACAGCGGGATCGCTCCTCCTGGGTGCGCCTCGAAGAGGGGAGGGGCCTGCTGATCCTCAGGACGGTCAGCCCGGACAGTGAGGTCGAGGACCAGACCGATATCCCGGTGGGCCATGCCCAAGCGCTGCTTGATGTCTGCGCCGGCGAGGTCGACTACACCCGCACAGCCCTGCCGATCGGTGAGGGGCATGCCCTGGTCGACGAGATCCTCCGGCCCCGTGTTCTGCACCTCGTCACCGTGGAGTTTGACACCGAGGATGAGGCTGGGGGCTTTCGTCCCCCGGAGTGGTTCGGGCCTGAGGTGACAACGGATTCCCGCTATACTAATCAGGCCATCGCTCTGAGAGGGCTCGACGAGGCGCCAGAAATCGCGTTGTCCGATGCGGCGCTCAACAGCCTGATCGATACTCTGGACGGCCGCTTCCCCGTCCAGGCACGGATGGCCCCCAACCGGCCCAAGGCCAAGCAGGTGCCGGTGACCCGAACCAAGACAAAAGCCAGCGGTGAAGCCGTCAAGGTCAACCTCGACGAGATCGAGAAGGCGATGAGGCGCGAGATGGAGAAGACACTCCAGAAGGGCAAACCCGAGTAAGGGACCGGCTGGGCCGATGCCTGACGCCCGCTTGCCCATCCGGCATCATCTGGTGCTCTATCGGCGCGACCCGGAGCAGGGCAGGGCCCGCTACTTCAGCCTGATGATTGAACAGGACCTATTCGGCACGATCCGACTGGTCCGGAACTGGGGCTTCGTTGACTCCAAGGGTCAGGAGGAGATCGAGATCTTTCCTGATGAAGCCAAGGCCGCGGTCGCGCTGCAAACTTGGGCAGAAACCCTGCGCCGGAAGGGCTATGCGGACCTGTGACGAGGCTACATAAGGCTCCAGCCGGTCCAGACGACCCGTCCCGCCGCCTCAATCCAGCTATTCCGCACCCTGGAAGTCGCCTGTGCCCGTAAGTACAAGATCAACCAATCCGCAGCCAATTTGATCGGGGAAGGCTCGCTGCGCTGGCCTAGGCAGCGTGTCAGCTCCTGGATGAACCAGCGTCTGGCCTGGCGTTTCGCGGACTGCCTCATGACGACCTCCTAGCGCCGAGCAGAGGGGGTATCAGAAACCGAGATGGTGACCTTCTGACCAGTGCACGGATCAAGGATGGTGAGGGTCATAGAATCCTCCTACGATTGACCCTAATGATCGTCACGGGATTCCGGTAACGGAGAGACCTGCATGGCGGAAGAAGCGGACGATCATTTCGGGGCGGCGCTTCAGCCGGCCGAACTCGCGGCGGGCGAGGCGATGCAGGTCGTCGAC